>JASLJL010000123.1 GCA_030152405.1 Gordonia sp. (in: high G+C Gram-positive bacteria)
CGACGCACCGCGTGCGGTCCGTCAGAGCAGATCGCACGGTGTCGGCGTCGAGGAGGCCGTCACCCTCGGTGCGAGCGTGGACCGGGACCGCGCCCGCGTGCCGAACGGCGTCGACGGTCTCGGACGGCGCGTTGGCCGGCACGATCACCTCGTCGCCCGCTCGCACGCCGACTGCACGCAGAGCGATCACCAGCGCGTCGACGCCAGATGCGACGCCTATCGCCTGCACGACCGAATGGAACACCGCGAAGGCGTGCTCGAACTCGGCGACCCGCGGTCCCGCGCCGAACTCGCCTGCCACGAGGACGTCATGCAGCGCCCGCTCGACGCGGGTGATCTCGTCGACGCCGAGCATCCGGTCGCAGGGCGCCGCCGGGACGGCCGACACCACGCCGCCCACGTGCACGATCTCCTTGCGCTTCCAGAGAGGATTGCGCGTCGCGCACTGCCGCAACTGCTCGTTGCCTGCGACGTCGAGCACCATGACCGGCCGCGGCGGCAGCCGGTGCATCACCCGGTCCGCGAGCAGGCTCAGGTCGACGGCTCTCCCGTTGACCGTCATCGGTTCCGCATCACGGACTGCGGTGTCCGAGACCGTCGAGAACACGTGCGTCATCTTCTGCCCTTCCCCGGCGCCGCTCGATGCGGCGCCTCCCTGTTCAGAAGTACCCCTGATCCCGCCTCACCGGAACGTGTCCGCGCGTCAATTTCTCGTACAGATTTCGCTAACGGGTGTGGGCTCCCCGACCGTCGATCTCGACTGTTCCTCGCTTCTCGGGGAGGGATCGGACAGCGGTGAGCAGGCGCATTCCGTGATAGACGGCGAGCGCCGCCATCGACCCGAGCGCGATGCCGGTGAACACGAGATCGCCCACCGTCCAGGTGAAGTCGGCGATGCCGATGATGAGCGGGATCGCCGCCGTCATCTGGTTGACGGGCTTGGAGAAGTCGACTCCGGCGGTCAGCCAGATTCGGACACCGAGGATGCCGACCAGACCGTAGAGGACGACGGTCGCACCGCCGAGAACGCCCGGCGGGATCGCCGAGATGACCGCACCGATCTTCGGGCACAACGACAGCACGATCGCCACGCCCGCGGCGATCCAGTAGGCGGCGGTCGAGTAGACGCGCGTGGCGGCCATGACGCCGATGTTCTCGGCGTAGGTCGTCGTCGCCGAGCCTCCGCCCGCACCGGCGAGGACGGTCGCGACGCCGTCGGCCATGAGCGCCCGGCCGGTGACCGGGTCGAGATCTCGACCGGTCATCTGCGACACCGACTTCACGTGGCCGATGTTCTCCGCGACGAGTGCGATCACCGCGGGCAGGAACAGCGGCAGCACCGAGAGGTGGAAGGTCGGCGTCTGGAAGTCGGGCAGGCCGATCCACGCCGCCGACGCGATCCCCGAGGTGTCGACGTCGCCCATCGCCCACGCGAGCAGATAGCCGACGACCACGGCGAGGAAGATCGCGAGACGACCGATCAGTCCTCGGAAGAACGCGAGGGTCGCCACCATCAGGACCAGCGTCACGAGTCCGGCGACGGGTCCCTGTTCGAAGTTGCTCTTCGCCGCGGGCGCGAGGTTGAAGCCGATCAGAGCGACGATCGCGCCCGTCACGACGGGCGGCAGGATCACGTCGATCCACCGTGTTCCGACCAGATGGACGATCGCGCCGATCACGATCAGCACGGCGCCGAGCATGATCAGGCCGCCGAGCGCGCTGCCGGTCCCGTGCGATCCGACCGCGGCCAGGACGGGGGCGATCACCGCGAAGCTCGACCCGACATAGCTGGGCAGCCGGTTTCCGGTGATCAGCAGGAACACGACGGTGCCGATGCCGGAGAACAGCAACGTGGTCGACGGAGGGAATCCGGTCAGGACCGGCACGAGGAACGTCGCGCCGAACATCGCGACCACGTGCTGGGCGCCGATGCCGATGGTTCTCGGCCAGGAGAGTCGTTCGTCGGGGGCGACCACATCCGCGTCTGCCGGGACCCGTTTCCACGTGAGCATGCGTCGGAGATTAGCCGACCCGCCGATCACCCACCGCGGGAACCGGTTCCGACGGCTCGGACGTCCCGCGACCGGTGGAAGAGCGGGCCGAGTGCGGCCGAGTCAGTCGCGCTGGAGCAGGAAGAAGTACGGGGCGGGTGAGTTGCGCAGGTCCATGGCGCCGAGCAGGGTGTCCTCGTCGAGCCTGCGGAAGTGATCGATGATCGCGAGCTGGTCGTACACCATCGAGGTGCTGACCACTCCGCGGTACTCGATGCGGCGGAGCCTGGCCCGGTGTCTGCGCGTCTTCACGAGCTTGAACGCCTTCGCCACGCCGGGGATCCGCGGCCGCGGCATGCGGTCGCCGAGTTTGACGAGGAGATCGATCGGCACGCTCCCCGGGTTCACCGGATACAGACCGCCCGGCTCGCCGAACAGCAGCGGATGCACGTGATCGGCGTCGTCGAACTGCTTGCCGTACCAGCCGGAGACCGCGAGGAGGCCGTCCATCGGATGCCCGGTCGGGACCTCCGATCCACGCCACCGTCCGAGGATCTCGTCGACGTCGACGCCGGGCAGAGAGTCGTAGAAGTCTGCGGCGGCTCGGCTCGACAGGCCTGCGTGGAGGTCGGCGACGGTGAGCGTCATCCGGCCGTCTCCAGGTGCTTCACCGGGCATCCGCCCGCGAAGGTGCCGAGCTGTTC
>JASLJL010000132.1 GCA_030152405.1 Gordonia sp. (in: high G+C Gram-positive bacteria)
CAAGTCGTCCAAGGTCGGCAACATCGCAGGCTGCATGGTGCAGTCGGGTGTCGTCCGTCGGAACGCGAAGGCCCGCCTTCTCCGCGACAACAACGTCGTCGCCGAGAATCTCACGGTCTCCTCGCTGCGCCGGGAGAAGGATGACGTCACCGAGGTCCGCGAGGGCTTCGAGTGCGGTCTGACGCTCACCTACAGCGACATCAAGGTCGGCGACATCATCGAGAACTACGAAATGGTGGAGAAGGCGCGCGACTGATGGTCGATCATGCACGAGCTGCACGGCTCGCCAAGCGGATCACCACGATCGTGGCGTCCGCCATCGGCACGGAGATCAAGGATCCCCGGCTGGCGCACGTCACGATCACGGACTGCCGGGTGACCGGCGATCTGCACGACGCGACCGTGTTCTACACCGTGATGGGGGCGTCCGTCGACGACGAGCCCGACATCGCCGAGGCTCAGGCCGGCCTGGCCGCGGCCACCGGTTCCCTGCGCTCCAAGGTGGGCGCGGGGACCGGTGTCCGGTTCACGCCGACGCTGCGCTTCGAACTCGACACCGTGCCGGACGCGACTCGCGCCATGGACGAACTGCTCGCCAGGGCCCGTGCCCAGGACGAGTTGGTCGCCCGCGCCGCGCAGGAGGCGAAGCCGGCAGGTGAGAGCGATCCGTACAAGCACGACGATGAGTCGTCGTCTGGGGAGTCGTGAACCGAGCGTCCGCTTCTGCGGTCGCGTCCGTTCTCCGTGACGCGGAGTCGGTCGTGATCATCAGTCACGTCCGTCCCGACCCGGACACCATCGGCAGTGCACTTGGACTCGGACTGGGACTCGCATCGCTCGGCATCGCCGTGCGGTGCGGGTTCTCGGGTCCGGAGCAACTGCCGGGGACTCTTCGCACCCTGCCTGGGGTCGAGCTTCTGCAGTCGTTGACGGCGCCGTCCGCCGGTGAGGTGGCGGTGGCCGTCGACGCGGCGACGGCGAGCAGGCTCGGCGAGTACGAGGAACTGTTCGATGCGGCTGACACCACCGTCTGCATCGACCACCACGTGTCGAACCCCGGGTTCGGCGATCTGGACTTCATCGACGCCGAGTCGGACTGCACCGCGGTGCTTGTCCTGCAGGTGCTCGACGAGTTGGGCGTCGAACTCACCGCCGACATCGCGACTTGCCTGTACGCGGGTCTGATCACCGACACCGGCTCGTTCAAGTGGGCGCGTCCCGCGTCGTTCGAGGTCGCCGCGCGCCTGCTGAAAGCCGGTGTCGACGGAGGGGAGTGGAGTCGGATCCTGCTGGATTCGCACCCGTTCACCTGGTTGACGATGGTCTCGGAGGTCCTCGGGTCGTCGCACCTGGACGAATCCGCCTGCGGCGGGCTCGGCTTGGTCTACGCGACCGTCGAGGCCGATCTCATGGCCGGCATGAGTTGGGACGAGTCGGAGAGCGTGATCGACATCGTGCGCACTGCGCGCGAGGCCGAGATCTCCGCTGTGTTCAAGGAGTCGACTCCCGGATCGTGGGCGGTGTCGCTGCGCAGCAAGGGCGCCGTCGACCTGGTGCCGATCGCTCGTGCGCTCGGCGGCGGCGGCCACAGCCGCGCGTCCGGATACTCGGACACGGGCACGGCCGACGAGGTCGTCGCGCGTCTGCGGGCTCAGCTTTAACGTCCATGCTGCGACTCGCCGCGTCGGCGCTGGTCGTCCTCGTGGCGCCGCCGCTGTACCTCATGCTCGACCTGGCCGTCGTCGGCCGCCTCGGCGCCCACGAACTGGCGTCGCTCGCCGTGGCGACGCTGGTCCTCGGCGTGATCTCCACACAGTTGACGTTCCTGTCGTACGGGACCACGGCTCGGTCGGCTCGTGCGTTCGGGGCGGGCGATCGGAGCCGGGCCGTCGACGAGGGGGTGCAGGCGACCTGGATCGCGCTCGGGGTCGGTGCGCTGATCGTCTGCGCCGCATGGCTTCTCGCACCGTGGGTGACAGGAGTCCTGGTTCCGGACGACGTCGTGGCAGCGGACGCCGCGAGATGGCTCCGCATCGCGGTGTTCGGTGTCCCGCTGATCCTGGTGTCGATGGCCGGCAACGGATGGATGCGCGGGGTACAGGACACCCGGCGGCCTGTCGTCTACGTGGTGGCCGGGTTGTCCGTCGGTGCGGTCCTCTGCGTCGGGTTGGTGCATGGGCTGTTCGGCCTTCCTCGACTCGGGTTGGAAGGCAGCGCCGTGGCCAACCTGGTCGGCGAGTCGATCACGGGCGTCCTGTTCGCATGGCGGTTGATCCGCGAGGCGTCCGGTCGATTGGCTCCGGTGGGCGATGTGATCCGTGCCCAGCTGACGATGGGGCGCGACCTTATTCTGCGAAGTCTCTCGTTCCAGGTCTGCTTCGTGTCGGCTGCCGCGGTGGCCGCACGGTTCGGGGTGGCGCAGGTCGCCGCACACCAGGTGGTGCTGCAGTTGTGGGAGTTCACGTCGCTGCTGTTGGACTCACTCGCCATAGCCGCACAGCAACTCGTCGGTGCAGCGCTCGGAGCGAAGCTGTTCGACGACGCGCGCCGGACGTCCACGCACGTCACGAAGGTGTCGGCCGGCGTGTCCATCGCCGTCGCCGCAGCACTGGCGGCCGGGGCAGGTCTGCTTCCGCGCATCTTCACCTCCGACCAAGGCGTTCTCGACGCGATCACCACGCCGTGGTGGTTCTTCGTCGTGATGCTCCCGATCGCCGGCGTGGTGTTCGCGCTCGACGGCGTGCTGCTCGGCAGCGGCGACGCCGCGTTCCTGCGCACTGCGACCCTCGCCGGCGCGCTCGGCGCATTCCTGCCGATGATCTGGTTGTCGCTCGTCTTCGACTGGGGCCTCGCAGGCATCTGGTCGGGCCTGCTGCTGTTCATGATCGCCCGTCTCGGCGCCGTCGTGTGGCGAGTCCGTTCCGGCGCCTGGATTCGCTGATCTCGCGGGTCGCCTATGCCATCTCGTCGGACCGTGACCGCTCAGAGCAAGCGGGCACTGTCAGGGCCCTCCTTCGCCTGAGCGGTGGCGGTTAACCGACGGTTCGGCTGGCGAGGCCGATCCGTCACGACAAGATCATGTGCTGATACTGCGGAAAGCGCTCGATGAACTTCTGCACATAGGTGCACACCGGCACCACCTGACGGCCTTCGGCTTCGAGGGCGTCGAGCAGTTGGACGGTGAGGAGGCGAGCGAAGCCTGCTCGCCCGAACCTCTCGGTCACCACCGTGTGCAGGATGACGACGTCGCCGCCCGCGGTCAGCTCGTATCCCGCCAGGCCGATCAACTCGTCGCCCGACCACATCTCGTAGCGGTCCCGGTCCGGGTTGTGCCGGAGCAGCGGGGACGGATCGAGGTCCACAGTCGGTGGTGGAACCGGGGTGGGATGCGTCATGGCTCCACGGTAGTCCTCTCATAGCGTCGTGCGTCCGCTCCCGAACTGAACGCGGCACTCGCCGACATCCGCGGCACGCATGCATGCCTCGTGTGTAGTCGAATGCCGCGTTCCGCGACGCGCGGTGGTGATCAGCCGGGAATCGTGCCGTGCGACGATGAACGCATGGCGACTCTCTGGGCGATCAGCGATCTGCACGTCTCGCATCGCGGGAACGAGCAGATCCTCGATCAGATCCGACCGACCGACCCGGGGGACTGGCTGATCGTCGCGGGCGACGTCGCCGAACGCACCGACGACATCGTCGACACGCTGCGACGTCTGGCGACGCGTTTCGCCAAGGTCGTGTGGGTGCCCGGAAACCACGAGCTGTACACGACCGCCAAGGATCCGTTGCAGATCTTCGGTGTCGCCCGCTACGACTACCTGGTCCAGGCGTGCCGTGACCTCGGCGTGGTGACTCCGGAGGACATCTACCCGCTGTTCGACGCGGGTGACGGCAGCGCCCCGGTCCGTGTCGTGCCGATGTTCCTGTTGTACGACTACACGTTCCGCCCCGAGGGCACGACGACGACGCTGCAGGCGCTGGCCGTCGCACGGGAACGGAACGTCGTGGCGACCGATGAGTTCCTGTTGTCGCCGGAACCGTTCGGCACGCGGGACGCGTGGGGGCGGGCGAGGATCGAGGCCACCCGCACGCGACTCGAGGCGATCGACCCCACCGAGAA
>JASLJL010000136.1 GCA_030152405.1 Gordonia sp. (in: high G+C Gram-positive bacteria)
ATCAGCGGCACCGACTTCCGGGTGGTCACGTCGAAATACTGCAGGTCGCTGTCGGTGTCGGCGTCGAACGGGAACGCGTAGGTGAAGCCTCGGCGGTCAGGGACTTCGACAGCGCCTTTCGCATCGTCGAACTGCACCTCCGACGTTCCTCCGGACGGCTCCGCCGTCGCCCGATCGATGCTCACGCGGTCGATCGTCGCGGCCAATGTCTGCTCGGAGCACACGTCCTTCGCCCTCACCGACTTGCCGTCGACGAGATAGTGGTCCACCCCGAGGGAGGTGCCCGCCTGCAGAGTCACGTCGTCGGCGTCCGACGGCTGCACCACCACGACTCGCCTGCGCTGCTGCACCTGGGCCTGGAGGACGCGCGCCTTCGGAGCGTCGAGTGAGCACCTGTCGAAGACCGTCGAGCCGTCGGATCCGTCGGCCACCCAGGTCGCGTCGACGTCCAACGGAATGGCCCGCATCCGATCGCCGACGACGGGCCCGATCGCGATAGCCGCCGCGACCAGCAGCGCGCCCAGGAAGAACGAGGTCGGTGCGAGGAGATCCCGCGTCCGGAATCGCGGAGTGGGAGTCTGGGCCATGGGTCGACGGTACCGGTGCGGATACATTGGGTCGGGAGATGAACGGCACACCGGCGGCGAGGCGAACCTTCTACCCGCAGCTCGAGGGCATGCGGGCGGTCGCTGCGCTCGGCGTTCTCACGACTCACGTGGCGTTTCAGACGCTCTCTCTCCACTGGCCGGTCCTCGGCCCGGTTCTCGGCCGGCTCGATCTGGCGGTCGCACTCTTCTTCGCACTCAGCGGGTTCCTGTTGTGGCGGCCGTATGCACGGGCCGCGCGAGGAGACGCATCGCGGCCTGCGGTCAGACGCTATCTGCGGCACCGGTTCGTCCGCATCTGGCCGATCTACGCCGTGGTGGTGGTTCTGGTGCTGCTGCTCCTGCCGCAGGCTCGTGGGGCGTCGGCCACCGTGTGGATCGCGAATCTGACCCTCACCCAGGTGTTCGTCCCCCTGACCCTCGCGCCCGGTCTCACCCAGATGTGGAGTCTGTCCGTCGAAGTGGCGTTCTACCTGCTTCTGCCCCTCATCGGGTACGCGTTCAGCCGCCTGCGCGGACCGACCGCCCGACTCCGCGTGCCGGTGATCCTCGCGGTGGCGGTGCTCAGTCTCGGGTGGACGTGGCTGGGTCACCTCCTGACGTTGCCTGCCGGCGTCGAGACGCAGAACTGGGTGTTCGGCCACCTTCCGTGGTTCGCCGCCGGTCTGGTCCTCGCCGAGATCGCCGCGTCCGGCGCCTCGGTGCGGTGGTCGTCGAACCGGCCGCTGATGCTCCTGGTGTTCGTCGTCGCTTACGGGCTGGCGTGCACGCCCATCGCCGGGCCGGTCGGACTCGCGCCGACGACCGACCTCCAGTTCGCCGCGAAGATACTGCTCGGCGGCGTCGGCGCCTATGCGATCCTCGCGCCGCTCGTGCTGAGCGACGGACGTTTCCGATTCCTCGAATCGCGGGTCATGGCCGCGCTGGGCCGTTGGTCGTACGGCATCTTCGTCTGGCACGTCGCCGTGCTGACCGCAGTGTTCGGTCTCTTCGGGATCGTCCCGTTCGACGGACACTTCACCGCCGTCTGGTTGCTGACGGTCGCCATCACCGTGCCGGTGTCCGCTGCGGGTTACGCCTTCGTCGAGGAGCCCTGCCGACGTGCGCTCGCACGTCGAGAGGCGACGAGAGCCGATGCAGCGGCCGCCGAGACCGCGCTCACCGCGGCCAGCTGAGGGACCACGCCGTATCCGGCGTAGGCGCTGCCGGAATGCCACGGCCCCGTCGCCAGTGCGACGGTCGCGATCGACATGGCCGTGAATGTCGTGACGACCCGGGCGGCCGGGGTCAGGCGAGTGACGACCAGCCCGGTGATCAGCGCCGCGAGGGCGCCCCACGGGCCGGTGAGCAGCCAGGCGGCGCCGAGCGCGGCGGCCGATGTTCCGGCGATCTGGCTGCGGCGCACTGCAGTCGATGAATCCGCGGGGTGACCTCGACCGTCCGCGCCGAAGTTCGCCGTCGGCTCGCCCACCTCGGAACGGCCGCGCGAGGCGGTCGTGCGAGAGGCCGCGATCGGGAAGAACGCGACGAGGAACAGGGCGGCGGTCAGGATCAGGCCGATGAGGAGCACCCACCGGTACGGGGTGTCGAGGTCGAAGGTCAGGGCGACGGTGCCGGAGGCCCCGGCGGGCACGATCCAGCCCTGTTGCCAGCCGTTCACGACGACGGGGTCCAGGTCGACGTCGTTCAACCGGGCGTGCCAGCCGGCGTTGGTGCTCTCCGGGACCGACAGCACACGCGCGCTCGGCGCGGCGTCGACGGGCACCTCGCGATCGGTGACGTCCCAGCGTCCGGTGGCCGCGGGAACGCTCGCGCCGACGGTGTCGCCGCCGGCTCGGAGTTCGACGGAGTCGACGGTGAACGCGTCCCCGGGATTCACCGACACCTCCTGCTCACCGTCGGTCAGGTGAACGGCCGGGCCGGGGCAGGGGATCGCGAGCACCGGGTCGCCGTCGCGGAGGGCGCGCGCGGTCGTCGACACCTGCAGCCGGTGGATCGTGCCGCCCGCCGACAACCCGAGGCCGAGCGGCCCCTGCGGATCGGTGTCGCAGCCGATGGTGATCGGACGGTCGAGGTCGGGAACGGCGTCGGGGCCGGACGGCAGGACGGCTATCTCGGCGATGCCTGCGGGGGAGCGCCTGGCGAATCCGAGGTCGTTGACGTCGATGAGGTCGGATGTGTCGTCGATCGTGATGTCGATCTGATCGGTGCGGGCGGAGGTGAGCCGGACGATCCCGTCGCGCCCGACCGTCGCCTTCTGCTTGCCGGTCCCGAGATCGACGGTCACCTTCGTCGGAGTCGCGGGATAGGCGCCCGGTCCGGTGATCTTGAGCGACGTCACCTCGCGGACCTGCGGCAAGTGCACTGTCAGCCGTGGCCGTGGAGCCTTCGTGCGTCCGCTCGTCAACGGCGTCTCGGGGGCGGTCCAGACGGTTGTCGGATCGCCGTCGACGGCGGCTGCGGCGTTGCCACGCGGATCGGCGACATTCGACGGGCCCTCGGCGGTGACCGCGCCCGGCGTCGTCAGCAGGTCGGAGAGCGCGCCGCCGGACTTGGGACGCAGGATCACCCGAGGTGTCACGTCGGTCGCTGCAGGCACCGACAACGTGCGCCCGAAGACGCCAGGCGTCTCAGCGTCCATCCCGAGGGCGGGTGCGCAGCGGATCCGGTCGGCCGCGTCGACGCATTCGGCGCGCGACCCCAGTTCGTTGGACAACACCCATCCGCTCACCCGGTCCGCGGTGTCGGCGGTCGGAAGAACCACCCGATGCCGGATCGAGTAGTCGAGGCCGGAGCCGGCGTCGGACAGTGCGACGTCGGCGATCGCGAACTGATTGCCGCCGGAACCGTTCGCGGTGGCGATTGCCCGGATCTGCACGTGCTTGGTCGGTCCGGACGGGGCCACGATCCGGACGGGGACGCCGGGTTCCACGCCGGACGCCACGGTGCTGCCGGTGTCCGTGGTGATCAGCAGCGCCGACACGTCGGCGCCGAGCGCCTTCGCGGTGGTCACGGTGAGCGCGAGGTCACGATGCTCCTCGGTGAAGTCGAGCGACAACCACCGCCCGACCGCCGACTCGAGGCCGCGGCTCACCCACGCGGTGTGCGGGTTCCCGTCGAATGCCGCCGCCGTCGACGACGCGGGTGAAGTCTGACCCGGTTGGGTGGCGTCGGCCGCCGAGCCCGACGATGAGACTCGAACCTCTCCCGGACGGTTGTTCAGGAGCCATTGGCCGTGGACGAGAGATGCTCCGTCGACCGGATAGTCGGGCGCCGCGTTCTTCGTCAGACGCGGATCGCCCGCCGATCGGATCGCGGACGAGTGGTCGTCGACGCGACCGAAGTCCACCTCTCGGTCGACGGGAGTGTCGGTGACGATCACGCCGGGACCGTCGCCCACACCGGCTCGACGGGCGTCCGCGGTCAGGAGCGCGGTGCCGAGCGCGGGACGACCGTCGCGCACTCGTGCCTCGTCGACCGCGGCGAGTGCCTCTGGTCCGCCGGACACTCGTGGGATGGAATCGATCGGAGTGAGAAGCGGTCCCGTGCCGCGTGCGGCGCCGACGCGATAGACGGTGATCGCGGGCATCGCCGGTCGCAGACCGTCGTCGACGACCACGCCGGGGACTGTCGGGGGCGCCACCTGCGGGCCGAAACGGGCGGCGACGCTGATACCGGGGGAACGTCGCAGGGCGTCGGCGACGACGAGAGGCCGGGCCGATCGGGACGTCGCGGGGTCGAGATCGGCGCGCAGGACGACGTACCCGATCCCCTGGGCGGTCAGCGTGTCGGCGAGCGCCGCCGAGCCGCGGCCCGACACGAGGTCTCGTTGCACGGAGTCCATTGCTCGAATCGCACCAGGCGGCGTGAGCGGGATGGCGTCGCGGACCGCCCACGGTGTGGAGCTCAACGACTGCAGCGGCTCGTCGCGCGTGAGACCCCAGAGCTGATCGGCGAACGGCGCGCCAGGCGTCACGAGCGTCCGTACGCCTTGGGCGTTCGCGTCGAGCCAATCGGCGGTCTGCTGCCAATAGTCGGGGATCGCCCGGTAGCTCGACGCCGGTGCGAGCCCACCGGTCCACGCCAGCGAACCCGCGCCGAACACCGCGGTCACGACGACCATCGCCGCGGCGGTCGACCGGCTCGCCGACGAGACCCGCAGCGGGACGCGCGCCAGCAGGTGAGCGACTCCCATCACCAGGGGGAGACGGACGAGCGGATCGAACTTGTGAACGTTGCGCAGTGCCGCTCCGCCGCCGTCGAGGAAGGTCCGGACGGTCTCCGAGACGGGGGACCCGAGCGCGCCCGGATACCCGAGACACATGGCGAGCAGCCCGAGGACGAGCAGGGCGAGCCAACGCCCGCGGTACGGCATGGCGCGCATCGTCAGACCTGCGAGACCGGCCGCCGCGAGTACCCCTGTCGCGATGACCGCCGAGGCCTCGGAGACGACGACCGCGCCGGCCGCGCGTTCGCCGGAGACGAACGGGGTCCAGGATGACGTCCCGCGCAGTACTTCGGTGAGGGACGTCCACTCGGTCGTGACCTGCGACGACTCGATGAAATCGAGGAAGGGCGGTGAGACCCGCGACAGCATCAGCAGGGGGACCAGCCACCACAGGCACGCCGCACCCAGCCCGAGCGCCCACCACCCGCCGAACGCCAATCCGTCGCGGCGGCGCCCGCGGGCCGCAGTTGCGAACGCCCACCACACCACGGCGACGCTCACCGCAGCGAGCGTCGCGACGGCGTTCACGGCACCCATCAACGCGACCGCGCACGCCGACCGAGCGGCCTCCTGCCACATCGGGCGAGTCGACCGCGGTCGTGCGGTCAGCACCCGTGCCACCGGCAGCAGCACCCACGGCGCAAGCATCATCGGGAGCGTCTCCGAGGAGATGGTGCCGAGGGTCGTGATCACTCGGGGCGACGCGACGAACATCGCGGCGGCGATGAGGCGCGACCAGCGCGAGCCGACCCCGAGGGCCTCGGCCAGCCGGACGACGCCGATGAAACCGGCGCTGAGCAGCAGTGCCCACCAGAGACGCTGGATCACCCACGGCGGCAGATGGATCAGGTCGCCCAGTGCGAAGAACGCGCCGTGGGGGAACAGGTAGCCGTACGCCTGATTCTGGATCTGACCCATCGGCATCGTCGGCGACCACAGGTGGGTGGCGCGTGCGAGGAAGCCGATCGGATCGGCGGTGAGGTCGAGTTTGGTGTCCGGAGAGATGCGGCCGGGCGCCTGCCAGAACGACAGGAGGGTGAAGACGACGGCGACGACGTACGTGCCGCGGCGCGTCAGCACGCGGTCAGGAGTTGTCGTTGGCGGATCCGCCGCGCGTGCCGTACTCGACCGACCCCTGAACGAAGCCGTCCTGTCCGTTGACGCTGTTGACGTCGGTGGACGGCTTCGTCTCCGACGCGAGAACTCCGCCGAGGAACACGCCGCCGACGCCGACGATCACACCGGCGACCGCGGCGAGGGCACCATAGATCAATCGGTCGCGAACCATGAGGCCAAAGTACCATCTCGGCGGTGATCGCCCCGGATCGCGCGACGCCCCGGGCTCGGCTACTCGGACGATGCGGGTACCCGGCGCGCATGTCGGTCGGGGCCCGCGGGTCGCGCGTGCGAGACTGTGGACATGCGCGCACCCCGTCCTCTCGTCGCCGTTCTGACCGCGGCGTCGCTGCTCGCCGTCGCGGCGTGCGGCGACGCGCCGACGCAGGATTCGGCTGCCTCGAGCGCTTCGACCCAGACGAGTGCGACGTCGTCGAAGCCGGCGTCCACCAGCGCGGCGCCGAAGGCGTGCGGGGCCGAGGAGCTGGCGCCGCTGAGCTTGCGTGAACGCCTCGCGCAGCTGCTCGTGGTGGGCGTCGCCGATGCCGCGGACGCCAAGCAGGTAGTGGAGCGCGAGCACCTCGGAGGCGTGTTCATCGGCAGTTGGACGGATCTGTCGATGCTGACCGACGGCTCGGTCAAGAAG
>JASLJL010000174.1 GCA_030152405.1 Gordonia sp. (in: high G+C Gram-positive bacteria)
CGACGGTCCGCGTGCCATCGACATCGCGCGGACCTTCAAACCCGATGTGCTGGTCCTCGACGTGATGATGCCCGGCATGGACGGATTCGGACTGCTCCGCCGCCTGCGTGCGGACGGCATCGACGCGCCCGCCCTGTTCCTGTCGGCGCGCGACTCCGTCGAGGACAAGATCAACGGGCTGACCGTCGGCGGCGACGACTACGTCACCAAGCCGTTCAGCCTCGAAGAAGTCGTCGCGCGCCTCGGCGTTCTGCTGCGGCGCAGCGGGCGCGGCGAAGAACGGGAGACGTCGTCGCGCATCGTGTTCGCGGACCTCGAACTCGACGAGGAGACGCACGAGGTGCTCAAGGCCGGTGAGCTCGTGAGCCTGTCGCCGACCGAGTTCACCCTGCTCCGATACTTCATGGTCAATGCGGGCACTGTGCTGTCGAAGCCGCGGATCCTCGACCACGTGTGGAACTACGACTTCGGCGGCGACGTGAACGTCGTGGAGTCGTACGTCTCCTACCTGCGTCGCAAGATCGACACCGGCCCCGTTCGCCTCATCCACACGCTGCGCGGCGTGGGATATGTGATGCGCGAACCGCGATGAACGCACTCACCTCCCGCATGCGGTCGATGCCGCTGCGGATCACACTGGTCCTCTCGACCGTGATCCTGGTTCTCGCCGGTCTGGTGGCGTCCGGCGTCGCGGTGACCTCGGCGATGCGCAGCGATCTGGTGTCGCGCGTCGACGAGGGACTGAACGACGCCGTCCACGGATGGGCCCGCCCCCCGGGCGTTCGCGACAACGACCAACCCGGACCGCCGGGGCTGCGCAGACCCAAATCGCAGTACTTCGTGACGTCGGCGTTGTCGAACGGCTTCGAGTTCACCGTCAACGACTACGGGTCGACTCCCGACCTGTCGTCCCTCCCGTCGGGCAACGCGGCGCCCGTCACGGTGCCGTCCACGGGGACGGGACCGCAATGGCGTGCCGTCAAGAGGGAGTCGGACGGGTCGACGGTGATCGTCGCGATCCCCCTGAGCGACGTCGACGCCACCATGACCCGACTGATCTGGCTGCAGGTGGGGGTCGGCGGCATCGTGCTGCTCCTGATCGGAGTGCTCAGCTACGTGCTCGTCCGGTCGAGCCTGCGTCCACTGCGCCGCGTCGAGGAGACCGCGCACGCGATCGCAGGCGGCGACCTCCATCAGCGAGTGCCGGCCCGACCCGCGAACACCGAGGTGGGCAGCCTCGGGGAGTCGGTCAACGCGATGCTGTCGCAGATCCAGAGCGCGTTCGCGGCGACCGCCGAGTCCGAACGGCAGGCCCGCGCGTCGGAGGAGAAAATGCGCAGATTCGTCGCCGACGCCTCCCACGAACTCCGGACGCCGCTCACGTCGATCAAGGGTTTCGCCGACCTGATGGCACTCGGTGCAGTCCCGGACTCCGGGGACGCGGTCCGCCGCATCTCCGGAGAGGCCGACCGGATGGCGCTGCTCGTCGAAGATCTGCTGATGCTGGCGCGACTGGACGCGCAACGTCCCGTCGAGAAGACGCCTACCGAGGTGCTTCCGCTGCTGGTCGACTCGGTCGAAGCAGCTCGAGCGTCGGCGCCCGACCGGCGAATAGACCTGCACCTCGACGGCTTCGATCCGACGGCTCAGGTCGACGGCGACCGGCTTCGACTCCGCCAGGTGATGGGTAACCTGCTCGGCAACGCGGTGGCGCACACGCCGCCCGACGGGCCGATCACGGTGTCGGCGCACGTCCGCGGCGACGACGTGGTCATCGAGGTCGCCGACACCGGCCCGGGACTCACCGACGACGAGCAGGCCCACGTGTTCGAACGCTTCTACCGCGGCGACCCCTCACGCCACCGCCAGGACTCGGCGTCGGGAAGCGGGCTCGGGTTGTCGATCGTGTCCGCACTCATCGATGCTCACGGGGGTGAGGTAGGCGTCCGGTCGACGCCCGGCGACGGCGCGACGTTCTGGTTCTCACTGCCCCGAGCGGACGTCGTCGTCCCTCGGTAAGGTTCGGGCATGGCCTCGGTTTTCACGCACATCATCAACGGCGACCTTCCCGGACGGTTCGTCTGGAAAGACGGCCAGAGCGTCGGCTTCCTGACGATCAACCCGGTCACCCCGGGTCACGTGCTCGTCGTGCCTCGCAAAGAGATCGACCACTGGGAGCAGATCGACACCCCAACGTTCACCCACCTGACCGACGTCGCGCAGAAGATCGGTCGCGCGGTGAAGGATGCGTTCGACGCACCGCGGATGGGACTGCTCATCGCCGGACTGGAAGTGCCTCACCTGCACATCCACGTCTTTCCCGCGCATTCGCTCGAGACGTTCGACCTCACCAAGGCAGATCCGAATCCCACACCGGAGTCGCTCGACGATGCCGCGCAACGCATCCGAACGTCCCTCCACTCACTCGGCTACGGCGAGAACGTGCCCGACTGATAAAGCCCTTCTCACCGGCCCGTTAAGCTCCTAATCGTTCAGCTGACCGGCCGGATGGGAGCGGATGTGGGCGTCGACGGAACTGTCTCGCGGCGGACGGTGTTGAAAGGTGCGATCGTCGGCGTCGTGTCGGCCGCCGTCGCGGCGTGCTCGACTCGGGTGGACGAGGTCGCCCCGGCCGCCGCAGTGGTCCGGCCGCTCCCGATCCCGCCGCTGTTGGCGCCTCGGAAGGTGGGCAAGGCCAAGGTGTTCCGGTTGCAGGCGCAGCCCGGTACAAGCGAGCTGAGGCCGGGCGTGCGAACGGCCACCTGCGGGTACAACGGGGCGACGCTCGGTCCGACCATCCGGGTCAGACGAGGCGACACCGTCCGATTCAAGGTCGGCAACGCACTCACCGACGACACCTACGTGCACTGGCACGGGCTCCACGTTCCGCCGACCGCGGACGCCGGACCGCACCGACCGATCCGACCCGGCGACACTCAGGACGTCCGGTTCGTCATCCGTCAGCAGGCGGCGACGTGCTGGTATCACCCCGATCTTCCGGGATCGTCCGCCGTGCAGACCTACCGCGGTCTCGCCGGCATGCTGATCGTCGACGACGCGCCGTCCGCAGCTCTCGATCTTCCGCACGAGTACGGAGTCGACGATATCCCGCTGATCCTGCAGGACAAGAAGTTCACTCCGACGGGCGCGCTCGACGAGGCCGTCCGTCCCGACGTCGGCCTCCTCGGAGACACGCTCACCGTCAACGGCATCTCCGACCCGACCTTCACCGCCACCACCCGACGTGTTCGATTCCGGGTCGTCGACGCATCGCCGTCCCGCCTCTACAACCTCGCGTTCGCCGACGACCGGCGCTTCACCGTCATCGCCTCCGACGGCGGGCTCCTCGACAAGACACGGTCGGTCACCAGCCTGATGCTGAGCCCGGGGGAGCGGGCCGAGATCGTCGTCGACCTCACCCCCGGAGAGACCGTGGTTCTGCGGGCGGTGCGATTCCCCGACGACTCCGGCATCGACGACGCCGCCGACCTCGGGTTGGACGACGAGTTCGACGTGCTCACGATCGTCGGTCCCGGGTTCACGGCCGAACGACCCGGAACGCTGCGCGACGGACTCAACAAGACGCTCCGGAATCTCCCGTCCGTCGGTCTCGCCAAGCGCCGATACTTCGACCTGCAGTGGCTCCAGATCAACGGCCAGCTCATGGACCCCGCCCGCATCGACGCGGTCGTCGATGTCGGGGAGGACGAGGTGTGGACGGTCCGCAACAAGGACTCCCAGGTCGCGAACTTCCACGTTCACGGCACCCAGTTCCGCGTGCTCACCCTCAAGGGGACCTCGCTGCGGCCGCAGATCGAGGGTTGGAAAGACACCGTCCTGCTGCCGCCCGACGCAGTCGCGACCCTCGCGGTCCGATTCACGGACTACACGTCGACTCGACACCCGTACCTGTTCGGCAGCCAGCTGATGCCGCGGTGGGACAACGGGATGTCGGGACAACTCATCGTCGTGAAACCCGGGCAGAAGAGGTCGGCGGTGCTCAGCGAGAAGCCGACCAAGCGCAGGCCGCGGCCGACGACGTCTACCCCGACAACCTCCCCTGCACCCCGGTAGACGAGCTCGAACCTGCGACTGACCTGGCGATTTGGCTTTCTGGGGCGGGGTGCGTAACTTATATCGAGTCCGAGCGGCCAGGCCGCGGAGGACGACCTCCCTTCTACTTGTTCGCCGGGTCGTGAGATTCCGGTGGTGGTGTGGTGGGTTCTGGTTGCGGCTGACACGCCGATTTGCGCAGCAGGTCAGTGTGGGGCTAGGCTGGAAGAGTTGGCCCGAAACGGTCGGCGAGGATAATTTAGTTCACTGGAGTTCGGCCCCAGGTTGTGGGGTTGGTGCTGGTGGGTGTGTGTTTTTTGAGAACTCGATAGTGTGTAAAACAGATGTTCTTGTGCCACATTTTTTTGTTTTGTGGCATTGAGGATGTTGTGACGGACAAGAATTTTGTTTTTGTTTTGTTTAGATTGAATCTTTGTCAGTTTTTTGGATTTGGTCAGGTTTTGCTTTCTGGCTTGTGTTG
>JASLJL010000197.1 GCA_030152405.1 Gordonia sp. (in: high G+C Gram-positive bacteria)
TGAACCAGGTGCTCACCGCGTCGCTCATGGGTGTGTTCCTGGCGATGCTCGGCACCACGATGGGGATCGCGCGGACCGTCGACGCGACGCGCGCCGTCGTGCTCACCGAGAGCGTCGCGACCGCCGCGCGAGCGGCTCGTGTCGCCGAGAGCCGGAGGCTCGACGTGGTCCTGCGGGACAAGGTGATCGCAGTGCTCCGAGACGTCGTCCCCGGTCGCCCCGACGAGCGGCATCGCCTGCAGGCCCAATCGGTTCTGGACGAGCTCGACGGCTCGGTCGCCGACCGGGCGTCCGACGGTTCGGTGTCGTCGACAGACGCGGTGATCCAACTGCGGGAGTCGGTCATTGCGTTCGGCGACCACATGCTGGTGGCTATCGACGCGTCAGACGACGCGGTGGATCTTCCCGTCTCCGTGGTCGACACGATCAGTGACGCCGTCGTCGAGGCAGTGGGAAACTCGTCGGTGCACGCGGGACCGAGCGCTTCGACTGCGGTGGTCGGCATGGTCAGCGCTGCGGGGATCCGGATCCGCGTGGTCGACGACGGCTGCGGCTTCGATCCCGACCGGATCGCACCGGACCGTTCCGGCATCGTCGTCGGAATCCGTCAACGCATGGAATCGCTGGTCGGCGGGTCGGCGATGGTCGAGGCCGCCCCGTTGGACGGGACGATGGTGTCGCTCGAGTGGAGCCGCTCGTGACTACGGCGCCGGTGCAGATCCCCGTCATGTTCGGGCTGCGGACTCGACGGCTGCAGCTGATGCTCATCGTTCTCACGTGCGCCTATCTGTACACCCGGGCCACCGCCTTCGCGAACCCGCGCGACGGATGGCAGTGGGTGTTCGAAGCAGTGGGGGCGATCGGACTGTGCGGCTGCGTGTACGCCACCACTCGCGGCGAGGCCGATCCGCTGCCCGTCGCGTGGACGGCCGCGGTCGCACTCGTCGGCACGGCGGCCCTCGCCGCCTCGTGGTGGGCGACTCCGGCGTCGGCGGGCGTCTGGGTTCAGCCCGGAGCAGGTGTGGTGGTCTTCGCCGTGATCGTCGGTCTTCTCGCGATGCGGGGCCGTGCTCGCACGGCGTGGACGTGCAGCGCCTTCGCCGTGGTGCTTGCGGCGGTGTGGTCACTGCAGCACGGCGGCACCCTCATCGCAGGAGGCCAACTCACTCTGCGGATCGCGGTCTCCCTCTTGCCCGCCACCCTGATGGCGGTTCTCATCCGGCCGATGCTGCGGCTCACCGGAGTCCTCGAAGCCAGACGCGCACAGTCCATGCATGCGATGGCTGTCACCAGCGCAACGATGTCCGCCCGTCTCGAACAACTCCACAAGTTCGACGCCGACGTCCGCCCCTATCTGCAGCGGGTGGCCGACGGCGACGATTTCGACGTCGAGTCGGCGGCTCGCGCGAGGATCCTCGAGGAGGACCTGCGGGACTCCGTCCGTGGGCGCGGATGGCATGTCGAGGCCACTCGTCAGGCGCTCGCCGACGCGAGGCTTCGCGGAATCGCGGTCCGCGTGTTCGACGACACCGTCGACGGAGGCGGGCTGACAGCCGACGATCTGGGAGTCCTCCGCACCGGCCTCATCGAGGTGCTCGCCGCTGCCGACGACGGGGCGGTCACCGCTCGCATCCTGCCCGCAGGCCGCGAGTACACGGCGGTCATCACGACGGTCACGGCCGGCTCGGTCGAACGCGTCGTCTGCAGGCGCGACGCCGACCGGCTGGTGTGGAGCACGGGCGATCCGGTTCCCGCAGCCTGAATTCAGCCCCGACCGCTCGTGAAACGACGATGCAGGCGAGCCGGATCAGCCGTGCTGCTTCATCATCGACTTCAGCATGGTGACCGAGTCTGAACTGAGCTTCCACGTGCCGTCGGTCTTCACGAACGCGAAGTTCATGTCGATCGGAGCGGGGGCGTGCGGCGACTTCAGCGCGACGACGGCCGTGGCCTTGTCGCCGTCCTCCTTCACGGACTTCACCGTGTAGATGTCGGGCGTGTAGCCCGCTCGAGCAGCGGTTTTGTTGTACTCCACGAGAGCGGTCTTCACGCCGTCGTCGGTGAACTGCACGACGCTGGACAGCTCGGCCTCGGGGGTGTTCTGGTCGAGCGCCTTGCGCAGGGTGGTCTGCGCCTGCGCGACGGTCAACTCGGCGGACTGTTCGGCCGACGCGGACGTCGACGCCTGCGAGTCGTTTCCGTCGTCGTTGCTGGAGCAGCCGGTCAGTGCGATCGCAGCGCCTGCGGCGAGGGCGGCCACAGCGAGCAGCGGGCGACGGAACGTGGTGGTGAGAGTCATGCGGAGTCCTTTCGTGTAAGGGGAACCTTACACAGGCCCGGTCATCCGCGCGCGACCACCTCGGCGTCCTCGAAACGCATCGACAGATCGGCGACGGAGCTGGACATGATGGCGTGCCGAGACAATCGGAGGCGCCTGAGGTCGTCGGCGACGGGGTGATCGCCGAGCCGCAGGGTGGCGCCGCCGAGGCGGGTTCGTGTTCCCGATGTCGACGTGAGACGCCACGGCGTGCGTCGCGTGACGCCGTCGAGTTGGGCGTACGACTGCAGCACTGCCTCGGATGTGTTGTCGGGCACGCCGATGCCTCGGCGGACATCGAGTTCGGCGATCAACTTGCCGTCCTGCGTCACCGAGCCGGTCTTGGTGCTGGACTGGTGGTCGACGTCGAAGTCGGCGAGGACCTTCGGGAAACCCCAGATGCCGCGGCCCGCGGCCAACGTGAAATCGCCGTCGACGGGGAGCTCGTGAATGAGTGCGTGGGCGTCGCCCCTGGCCAGTGACCGCAGTGCGCCGAGCGAGGACGGGCGCGGGCCCGTCGGGTCTTCGACCAG
>JASLJL010000274.1 GCA_030152405.1 Gordonia sp. (in: high G+C Gram-positive bacteria)
GTTCTGCGACAGGGTCAGTGCTCGGTCGAGAACGAGCTCCGACGGCGGTGCACGTCGAGTGCGAGCGCGACGAGCCGGTCGATGAGGTCGGGGTACGCGATGCCCGAGGCCTCCCACATCTTCGGGTACATCGACGCGGGCGTGAAGCCGGGGATCGTGTTGATTTCGTTGAGGAGCCAGCCGCGGCCGCCCTCTTCGTAGAAGAAGTCGACCCGGGCCATGCCCGCGCACCGTAGCGCGACGAACGCGTCGGCGGCGAGTTCACGGACCTCGGCGATGACGTCGTCGGGCAGCGGGGCCGGGATCATCAGTTCGGCGGCGCCGGTGACGTACTTGTCCTCGTAGTCGTAGAAGTCGCTGCCCGGCTTGATCTCTCCGGGCAGCGTGGTGTCGGGCGCAGCGTTGCCGAGCACGCCGACCTCGATCTCGCGGCCGGTGACGGCCTCCTCGATGACGATGACGTCGTCGTAGTGGAGGGCGGCGTTGATGGCCTCGTCGAGTTCACCCGGCGTGGTCGCGCGGGAGACGCCGACCGACGAGCCCATGTTGGCGGGCTTCACGAAGACGGGCAGACCGAGCTCGTCGACGGCCTGGTCGACCACGGTGCGGGCATCGTCGACGCCGTCGCGGAACGTGATCCAGGCGCACTGGGGGATGCCGGCGCGAGCGGCCACCTCCTTGGCCATGGCCTTGTCCATGTACAGGGCCGACGACAGCACACCGCAACCGACGTACGGCACCTTGAACAGCTCGAGCATGCCCTGGACGGTGCCGTCCTCACCGTGCGGACCGTGCAGCAGCGGAAGGACGACGGTGATCTCCCTCGACTCCGCTCCGGAAGCAACGGCGTCTGTCCCGCGGATCACCGACAGTGGGTCCACCTCGGGACCGTCGACGTCGAGACGGTTCGGGAGATCCTCGCCCGCCGCGAGCGCTGCGGCAGCGGCGTCGTTGCGATGCCAGACGCCGTTCTTGTCGATGCCGACCGGGACGAGGACGTACTTCGCGGTGTCGGCCGCGGCCAGCACGTGGGCGGCCGTCACACGGGACACGTCGTGCTCGGCGGAGACTCCACCGTAGAGGACGACCAACCGCAGCAGGGGAGTGCTCATGGGTGCCACGATACGTGTTCGCCTGTACCGTTTCTCTCCGTGCACCTTCTCGCCAGTCAGATCGCAGCAGCCACCGGTGGAACTCTTCACGGACCCGATGTCGAGGTCGTGTCGGCGAGCATCGACTCGCGGACCATCGAGCCCGGCCAGCTCTTCGTTCCGATCGTCGCCGTGCGCGACGGACACGACTTCATCCCGATCGCCGTGGCGGGCGGGGCGTCGGCGTACCTGACCGACCGTGCTCCGGATCCGGCGGTCGCGGCCACTGCGGTCCAGGTGGCGGACACCGCGATCGCTCTCGCCGACATCGGGCGGGCCGTCCGCGCCGGACTCGGCGACCGGGTGGTCGGCGTGACAGGATCCGTCGGCAAGACGTCGACCAAGGATCTGCTCGCGGGCGTGCTCGGCACCACCTACCGCACGGCGGCGAGCGAGAAGTCGTTCAACAACGAACTCGGACTGCCCCTCACCCTGCTGGGCGCACCCGACGACACCGAAGCCGTCGTCCTCGAGATGGGCGCCCGCGGCGTCGGGCACATCGCGCAGCTCTGCGACATCGCGTCGCCCACCGTCGGCGTGATCACCCGCGTGGAGGCCGTGCACCTGGAGATGTTCGGCACGCTCGACGACGTCGCGCAGGCGAAGGGTGAACTCGTCGAGTCGCTGCCGTCCGACGGCATCGCGGTGCTCAACGCCGACCACGATCTGGTCCGCGCCATGCACAGCCGCACTGAGGCACGGGTGCTCACCTACGGCGTGGCGGCCGACGCCGACGTCCGGGCCACGGACATCGTGCTCGACGCGCAGCTGCGGGCGTCGTTCACCCTGCACAGTCCGTGGGGCTCCACCGCGGTCGCACTTCAGGCTCGCGGCGAGCACCAGGTCCCGAACGCACTGGCCGCGGCCGCCGCGGGCTGCGGGCTCGGGGTCTCGATCGACCGTCTGGCCGCTGGACTCGGCGACGCCGCACTGTCGGGCCTGCGGATGGAGATGAGCACGACGTCGGCGGGCGTCACCATCATCAACGACGCGTACAACGCCAACCCGACGTCGATGGCCGCCGCGCTGGCCTCGCTCGCCCGACTCGACGCTCGACGCCGGTTCGCGGTGGTCGGGACCATGGCGGAACTCGGAGTGGAGGGCCCCGCGGCGCATCGCGACGTCGCCCGCCAGGCGACGGACCTCGGAATCACCGTGATCGCCGTGGCCGAACCCGCCTACGGCGAGACCGACGTGATCCACGTCGGGGACGTCGACGGCGCCGTGGCAGCGCTCGCCGAGCTGTCCGCGGGCGATGCGGTCCTGGTCAAGGGCAGCCGCGTCGCCGAACTCGAACGCGTCGCGCAGGCGCTCGGGTAGGCGGCGTCCCCACAGGACGGGACTGCGTCAGGGGACCAGCGCGAACGCCTTCGAGTCGAAGGTGCAGCGGGCGAGCTCACCGGTGACGGTCGACGGTCCGCACTCCCAGTCGTTCACCTTCTGCGGCTGACCGGTCGCGATGAGCGGGCTGTACTCCTTGGCGATCGCCTTTGCGGTCTCGCAGGTCACGTCGCCCTCGACGAGGCGGATCTGCAGCGCGCCGTCCGGTCCCTTGGCTGCGCCGCACGACTCCGCGTCGTCCGGCGTGCTCGTCTCGGGCGTCGTCTCCGACGTCGGCTTGCGGCCCGGGACGACGGGCACACTCCGGTCGCTCGGCGGCGTCACGACGGTGGCCGAACTCGATTCCGCGGTCGGTGCGGCCGACTCGTCACCGCATGCGGCGATCCCTCCGGCGAGTGCGAGGCCCAGGACTGCGGTGGCTGCCAGCTTCATCGTGCGAGTCATCATGGTCCCCACGGTAGCGAACCTGGAAGAATGGTTCCTCGTGACCAGCAGCGAGTTCATCCGGCGTGCCACCCTCGACGGGACGGCGGGCCGCACCGGCGTCATCCGCACGCCGCACGGCGAGATCCAGACGCCCGCGTTCGTGCCGGTGGGCACCAAGGCGACAGTGAAGACGGTGGTGCCCGAACAGGTCGCCGCCCTCGGCGCCCAGGCCGTGCTCGCCAACGCGTATCACCTCTACCTGCAGCCGGGATCGGACATCGTGGACGAGGCGGGTGGTCTCGGCGCGTTCATGAACTGGCCCGGACCCACCTACACCGACAGCGGCGGTTTCCAGGTGATGTCGCTGGGCGTCGGGTTCAAGAAGGTCATCTCGATGGACGCGACCGGACCCCAGGACGACACTCGCATCGCCGAGGGCAAGGAGCGGCTGGCGAACGTCGACGACGACGGCGTCACCTTCAAATCGCACATCGACGGGACGAGCCATCGGTTCACACCCGAGGTGTCGATGCAGATCCAGCACCAGCTCGGCGCCGACATCATCTTCGCGTTCGACGAGCTGACGACTCTGATGAACACCCGCGGCTACCAGGAGCAGTCGCTGGAACGGACCCGACAGTGGGCCATCCGCTGCCTGGCCGAGCACAACCGGCTGTCGACCGAGCGCGCGCATCGTCCGCAGCAGGCGCTCTGGGGTGTCATCCAGGGCGCCCAGTACGAGGACCTGCGGCGCAAGGCGACCCGCGATCTCGTGGAGCTGAGCCGCATCGACCGCGACAACGGCGGCAAGGGCTTCGGGGGTTACGGCATCGGCGGCGCCCTGGAGAAGGACAACCTCGGAACCATCGTCGGCTGGGTCACCGACGAGATGCCGGACGATGCACCCCGACACTTGCTGGGCATCAGCGAGCCGGACGACGTCTTCACGGCCATCGAGAACGGCGCTGACACCTTCGACTGCGTCTCTCCGACACGCGTCGCCCGCAACGGGGCCATCTACTCGTTCGACGGTCGGTACAACATCACGAACGCCAAGTTCAAACGCGACTTCACACCGCTCGACGCGGAGCTCGACAACTACTCGACGCAGTACACGCGGGCCTATCTGCATCACCTGTTCAAAGCGAAGGAAGGGCTCGCGTCGACCCTCGCCACGCTGCACAACCTGTCGTTCACGATCACCCTCGTCGACCGGGCCCGCAAGGCGATCGAGGACGGGAACTACTTCGAGTACCGAGACGAGTTCCTCGGCCGCTACTACGCGGGGACCAAGCGCAATGGGTGAGATGGTCGGCACGCCCACGGTGATCGTCGACGCCGACGTGCTCGACCGCAACATCGCAGCCATGGCCGATGCGATGGCGGGCAAGTCCATCGATCTGCGGCCGCACGCCAAGACCCACAAGATCGTCGAGATCGCACGCAAGCAGATCGAAGCCGGGGCCGTCGGCCTGTCGGTCGCCACGATCGGTGAGGCGGAGG
>JASLJL010000277.1 GCA_030152405.1 Gordonia sp. (in: high G+C Gram-positive bacteria)
GCAGCCAGCGCCTCGTCGGAGACGTCCCAACTCGGGTACAGGCCCACGACGACGGTCTGCGCCACTTCGCTGGTGCGACGACCCCAGAGCGTCACGACCTCGTCGAAGTAGCGTGCCGTGAACGGTGCGAGCAGGGTGCTCTGACCGGGTCGGGCGAGACCTTCGACGATCGACCGCACAGTCACGTTGGCGACCGAGTCGTCGTCGAACGCGGTGGTCCACGCCATTTCCTTGGCCTCCGGAGTCGGGAGAGCCGCACGAGCCGCCGCGGCATGCCGCGCTCCCGCCGCGGTGTTGTCGCGGCGCGCCTCCTCATCGATGTCCGACGACTCGATCGAACCGTGAGCGGCGAGGGCCTTCACCAGACGCCACCGCAGTTCGTCGTCGACGATCAGACCGGTCAGCCCGTGAGACGCGGGATCGTCGCCGTCGAGCAGGCCCCGCAGGATCGACTGCTGGTCGTCGGTGGTGACACCTGCCAGCAGGGTGTTGACGAAGGCCAGCTGGTGGTCGGAGCCCGGTTCGGCGGCGCGCGCCAGTTCGAGCAGACGGTCGGCGAACTGCGGCCATCCCGTCGACGCCGCCCATGCGGGCTCCGCGTACGCCTCGAGAGCAGTGGTCGCCTGGAGCAGCACGCGCTGGACCACACCGACCTCCGATTCGGCGGCGATGCCGCGCCGGACCAGTTCGACGAAATCGCGCGCCGTCATCTCGGCCTGGCGGGTCATTTCCCACGCGGCCGACCACACGAGAGTGCGCGGCATCGGATCGCTGATGTCGCCGATGCGCGCCGTCGCGGTCGCCAACGACTCCGGGTCGAGCCGGACCGACGCGTACGTGAGGTCGTCGTCGTTGAGCAGGATGAGCTCGCCGCGGTGCTTGCCGACGAGTTCGGGAACCTCCGTGCGCGGACCCTCGACGTCGAGTTCGACGGACTCGGTGCGGACGAGCTTTCCCTCCGCCTCTCGGGAATCGGCGGGCGTCGAGGCGTACACGCCGATCCTCATGCGGTGCACGCGGGTCTCGCCCGCACCGGGCGCCGCCCCGTCCTGGACGACGGCGAACGAGGTGATGACGCCGTCGGAGTCCACCTCGAACTCCGGACGCATCACGTTGATGCCGGTGGTCTTGAGCCACTGGTCGCCCCAGTCGGACAGATCGCGGCCCGAGGCCTTTTCGAGTGCGCCGAGGAGGTCGGAGAACGTCGCGTTGCCGAAGCGATGCGCGGCGAAGTAGTCGCGCAGCCCGGCCAGGAACGGGTCCAGCCCGACGTAGGCGACGAGCTGCTTGAGCACCGACGCGCCCTTGGCGTAGGTGATGCCGTCGAAGTTCACCTCGACCGCCGCGATGTCGGGGATGTCGGCGGCGATCGGGTGCGTCGACGGCAGCTGGTCCTGACGGTAGGCCCACGACTTCTCGACGTTGGCGAACGTCGTCCACGCGTTGGTGTACTCGGTGGCCTCGACCTGGGAGAGGACGGACGCGAAGGTCGCGAACGACTCGTTGAGCCACAGATCGTCCCACCAGGTCATGGTGACGAGGTCGCCGAACCACATGTGCGCCATCTCGTGCAGGACGGTCTCGGCGCGGCGCTCGTACAAGTAGCGGGTGACCCGCGACCTGAACACGTAGTCCTCGAGGAACGTGACGGCTCCGGCGTTCTCCATCGCTCCGGCGTTGAACTCGGGGACGAACAGCTGGTCGTACTTGCCGAACGCGTAGGGCACGCCGAACACGCGGTGGTAGAAGCCGAAGCCCTGCTTGGTCTCGGTGAACAGACGCTCGGCGTCCATGTGCTCGGCGAGCGACGCGCGGCAGAACAGGCCGAGCGGGATGGTGCCGTGCTCGTCGGCGTACTCGTCGGTCCACACGGCGTACGGCCCGGCGATCAGAGCGACCAGGTAGGTGCTCATCAGTTCCGTGGTCGCGAAGCGGTGCACTCGGGCGCCGGTCGGGTCGTCGGTGGGTTCGCCGGTGAGGGCCCCGTTCGAGATGACCTGCCAGTCGGCCGGCGCGGTCACCGTCGTGCTGAAGCGCGCCTTGAGGTCGGGCTGGTCGAAGCACGCGAACATGCGCTTGGCGTCGGCGGTCTCGAACTGCGAGTACAGGTACACCGCGTCGTCGGCGGGGTCGACGAATCGATGCAGTCCCTCACCGGTGTTGGAGTACGCGCACTCGGCGACGACGGTCAGGGTGTTCTCGGCCGCGAGGTCGGGCAGCGTCAGACCGACGGACTCGTCGAAACCGGAGACGTCCAAGTCGACGCCGTTCAACGTCGCCGACACCAGCCGGGGAGCGACCAGGTCGATGAACGTCGACGAGCCCGCCGTCGCGCGGAACGTCACGGTGGAACGGGACGAGAACCGCTCCCGGCCCGGCGCTCCCGCGCCGTCGGTCAGATCGAGTTCGACGACGTACTCGTCGACGTCGAGAAGTGCTGCGCGCTGCTGCGCCTGGTCACGTGTCAGATTCGGTGCGCTCACGCGGCCCATCGTAGCGACGAGACGGGAATACGACCGGCCGGGCGGTGGTTGAATGGCCACATGGCTGACACCGATCGCGTTGACTTCTGGTTCGATCCCTTCTGCCCGTGGTGCTGGATCACCTCGCGGTGGATTCTCGAGGCCGCGCAGGTGCGCAGCCTGGACGTGAACTTCCACATCATGAGCCTCGCCGTTCTGAACGAGGGCAAGGACATCCCCGACGCCTATCGCGAGATGCTCAAGGACGCGTGGCAGCCGGTGCGTGTCCTCGCCGCCGCGCAGGCCCGCCACGGCGAGTCCGTGCTCGCGCCCCTCTACGCCGCGATGGGCACCGAGCTCCACAACAACGGCAACCGCGACGTCGCGTCGGTGATCACCACGTCACTCGCCGCAGCCGGCCTCGAGGCCGACCTGGCCGACGCCGCTCAGAGCGACGAGTTCGACGCCGCGATCCGCACCAGCCATCACGAGGGCATGGACAAGGTCGGCGACGACGTCGGAACGCCGACCATCCACGTGAACGGCGTCGCCTTCTTCGGTCCGGTGCTCTCGCGCATCCCGCGCGGCGAGGACGCGGGCCGCGTGTGGGACGGGGTCGTCGCACTGGCGTCGTACCCGCACTTCTTCGAACTCAAGCGCTCCCGCCACGAGGACCCGCAGTTCGACTGACCTGGTGATCGACCGGGTCCGCCGGCCGGGGGCTCAGTACGTCCCGGTCTCCGACAGTTTGTTGGGAAGCGAGCCCGCGGCGACCTGAGACGGCGGCAGGGGAGCGGGGACGGGGACCACGTGTCCGCTTCCGGTCCCGCGGACGAAGGTCCGAGGGCGGAGCAGGATCGAACCGCTGCGCGTGCGGTCGCGGAGCGCGGCCGCACGCCCGGTGAGCACCGGGTGCGAACTGAGTGCGTTCACGAGCGTGATGAAGAAGCCGCGTTCGTGGGTGGCCCGGTCGGCGAACTGGTCGAAGTCGATCGCGCTGAGCAGGTACTTGCCCGACGCGAGCAGTCCGATCGCGGGAGCGGCGCCGTCTGGCCGCGTGTAATACCCGTAGTTGTCGGCGGTGTACTCCTGTGAACGGGAGAGCAGTGCACCGAGGATCGGGATGTTCATGATGACGCTGCTGAACAGTTGACGCCAGTAGGACACGTGGCCTGCGGCGATGTGTCCGACCTCGTGGCCGATCACGAATTCGAGCGCTTCCGGACTGCGAGCGTGACCGCCGACCTCGAACAGGTCGGAGTACACGACCACGAACCGTCGGAAACCGTGTCCTGAGGCGAAGGCGTTGATCTGACCGTTCCCCGCCGTCACGTACGCGTCCGGCACGTACTCCATCCCGTACCGCGCGGCGGCTTCGACCACCATGCTGAACGCCTCGGGGAACTGGGTCGGAGTGATCTGCACGGCGTTGGCACGGACGCTCGCGTACCCGACGCCTCGTCCGACGAAGATCAGCAGCGGTAGCGCGAGGGGCACCAGCACGAGTTGCGACAGCATGCCGACGGCGATCAGGACCAGCAGCACCGTGTACACGGCCACGGTCAGCAGGATCGCGAGCACCAGGACCGGTATCTCCCAGGGATGACGCCGCGGCGCGCCCGCGTACGGCGCCGGCGGCTGCCAGACGCTCGCCGGGCCCGGAGGCGGCGGGGTCACCGCGGGCCGGGTGTCGTCGACACCGGGGACCGAGGGGATCGGCCAGTCGGCTAGTCGCGTGCGGGGGACGGGCGCATCAGAGTCCACGCCCTCAAACTATAGTGGCGGCATGCGCATCTACCTCGGGGCCGACCATGCAGGATTCGAACTGAAGAACCAGATCTCCGATCATCTGAAGGCGGCGGGACACGACGTCGTCGACTGCGGAGCACACGAATACGACGCCGTCGACGACTACCCGGCGTTCTGCATCGCGGCCGCCGAGCGCGTCGTCGCCGACCCGGGCAGCCTGGGCTTCGTCCTCGGCGGCAGCGGCAACGGTGAGCAGATCGCGGCCAACAAGGTGAAGGGCGCACGCTGCGCTCTCGCCTGGAGCGTCGAGACCGCACAGCTCGCCCGCCAGCACAACAACGCCCAGCTGATCGGCATCGGCGGACGTATGCACAGCACCGAAGAGGCGCTCGCCATCGTCGACGCCTTCATCGGCGCCGAGTGGTCGGACGAGGCGCGTCACCAGCGTCGTATCGACATTCTCGCGGAGTACGAGAACACCGGCGTCGCGCCGGAGCTGCCCGAGCCTCCTCGCTGATCGGCGTCGGGCACCGTGCCCGAAGGACACGCTCTTCACCGGCTCGCACGCCGGCAGCAACGACACTTCGGCGGACAACGCGTCCGCGTCACCAGCCCGCAGGGCAGGTTCGCTCACGAGGCGGCCCTGCTCGACGGGCTGGTGTTCCGCCGTGCCGAGGCGTGGGGCAAGCACCTGCTGCACCGCTACACCACTGAGACGACCGGCCCGGTCGACGCCGGGCCCATGGTGCACGTCCACCTGGGGATCTACGGAACCTTCAGCGAGGAACCGTCGCCGATGGGAGTTCCCACCGGTCAAGTCCGAATGAGGATCGAGGGCGCCGAGATCGGCACCGATCTGCGCGGCCCCAACGCCTGCGAGCTGTACACCCAGGCGGACCTCGACGCGCTCGTCGCGCGACTGGGCCCCGACCCGCTCCGCGCGGACGCCGATCCCGAACGTGCGTGGAGCGCGATCACCAAGTCGCGCCGCGCGATCGGGTCGTTGCTGATGGATCAGCGGGTGATCGCGGGCGTCGGGAACATCTACCGCGCCGAGGTCCTGTTCCGAGCGGGCGTCGACCCGCATCGTCCGGGCACGACGATCTCACGCGCGGAGTTCGACGAGATGTGGGCCGACCTCCTGCACCTGATGCCGATCGGTGCGCGCCGCGGCCGCATCCACGTGGTACGCCCCGAGGACGACCACGGAGCACCCGCCTACGCCGTCGACCGCCCGCGCACCTACGTGTATCGCCGGGTCGGCGAGCCGTGCAGGCTCTGCGGGACGACGATCCTCTGGCAGGACATGGAGGGCCGCAACCTCTTCTGGTGTCCGAGCTGCCAGTCGTAGGACCTCTCAGCGACTCCTCAGCAGGGCCGGGCCGGATTGTCAGAGTCGCAGGGCATGGTGGAACACATGAACACCACAGCCGCACCGATCACGGTGCTCGCGGTCGGTGGAACCGGTGAGTCCGCCCCCGACGACCGTCGCGTCCACGTCACCGGAATGCTGGCGGCCGTCACCGACGCGCTCGACTCCCGGTTCGTGAGCCGCTGGGTCCCGTACCCGGCGAGTTACGGTCCGACGGCGGGCCGACACGGCATGGCGTACGTCGACAGCGTCGCGTGCGGCGTCGGTTCGCTCGCCGCGGCGGTCCGCGCCGTCGACGGTCCGGTCATGCTGATCGGCTACTCGCAGGGAGCGGCGGTGATCCGGACGTTCCTGGCTCACCCGGCGTCGTCGTCGCTCGTCGCGAAGGTGACGGCGGTCGGATTCGTCGCCGATCCGCACCAGCCGCCCGGCGCCATCGCGGGCTGCACCGGGTGGGGTGTCGCGGGCCCGGGCGCCCCGATCCCCGGCGACGTCCCGGCGTGCTGGGTGGGAGCGCCCGACGACGTCATCTGCAACGCCGCCGACGACTCGCTGATCCGCGACATCGCCGATCTCACCGACTCCCTGTCGATGCTCCATGTCCGCCGCTGGGTCACCGACATGGCGTCGGCCGTCGCCGGCTGCCGCATGCAGAACGCCGCACGCACTTCCGTGTCGCCGCGGCAGTGGCGACGCGACGTCCATCGCCTCGGCGCCGCGTTCCGTGCGGTCCGCGGATACCTGCCGGCTCAGGTGTCCGTCGGAGGCCGGGCGATCGTCAACCGGGGCGGCGGTCGTCACGTCTCCTACGCGGCCGAACCGTATCGGAACGCTCCGCTCACC
>JASLJL010000361.1 GCA_030152405.1 Gordonia sp. (in: high G+C Gram-positive bacteria)
GTCCATCGCGATCTTCAGCGGTCTCACCGTGGTACCCGCCGTCATCGTGGCCGTGGTGCCGATGGCCGCCGCTCTCGGGTTCCTGACGCCCGTCCCGATCGCGTTGCTCGCCGCCCGGACCCGCCTGCGTGCGGTCACGGCCGCGATCGTCACCACGGTCGCCGTCACCTTCGCTGTCGCCGGCCTCGGCACCGCGTTCGGCGTCGCCGTCACCGCGCTGATCGGCGGAATCGTCGGCGAAGTGCGGCGGCGAGGCGGGGGACTGGCGATCCTGACCGCGCTGTCGGTGTTCGTCGCTCCGGCGATCGCGGGCATCACCGTCCTGCTGATGTGGATCCTCAAGCCACTGCGGACACTCGGTCTCGAAGTGTTCGACAACGTCCTCACCGGTCTGGCCAAGACGCTGCGGGCGGTCAAGCTCACCGGAGCCGGCGAGGCCGTCGAGAACTTCTCGGGCAACGTCGTCGACAACTGGTGGATCTGGCTGTGGATCCCGGGAACCATCGGCACGTTCATCACCGTGCTCCTCGCCGGCTGGTGCCTCGGCAAGGTGCTCGATCGCCTCGCGGACGTGAAGCTCGACGACACCCTCGAAGCGGCGCACGTCGTCGACGACGTCGAGCCGAACCCGCTGCCGCTGCGCGCGGTCGGCGTCGGGTACCGCTACCCGGGCACTGCTCGCGACGTGCTGACCGGCATCGACCTCGAGCTGCACGCCGGTGAGTTCGTGGCGATCGTCGGAGCCAACGGCTCGGGCAAGTCGACGCTCGCCAAACTGCTCGCCGGGGTGGACCCGACGGTGGGAGTGATCGATCGCCCCGGAGCTCCCGGGCTCGGGCGTCGCGGGGGCACGGCCCTCGTCCTGCAGCGGCCCGAGGCGCAGATGCTGGGATCGCGGGTGGCCGACGACCTCGTGTGGGGACTGCCCGACGGCGCCGCCGTCGACATCGAGGGACTGCTCGCCGAGGTCGGCCTCGCCGGGCTCGGCGATCGGGACACGTCCGATCTGTCGGGCGGCCAGCAGCAGCGTCTCGCCGTCGCCGCGGCACTCGCGCGCGGGCCGCGCCTGGTGGTCGCCGACGAGGTCACGTCGATGGTCGACCCCCAGGGCCGCGACGAGCTGATCGGCATCCTCGCCGACCTTCCGCGGCGACACGGCATCACCGTCGTGCTGATCACGCACCGCGACTCGGAGGCTCGCGCCGCCGACCGCATCGTGCATCTCGCCGACGGACGCGTCATCGACCATCACCCCGAGTGGATGCGTCCCGAGAAGTCGGTGCCCGCCCTGAACTCGTCGCACGGCGACGGCGAACCGCTGCTCGTCGTCGACGGCGTGGCGCACACGTATCTGCAGGGATCCCCCTGGGAGGTGACCGCCCTGCACGATGTGAACCTTCGCGTCGACCGCGGCGACGGAGTCCTCATCGTCGGCGGCAACGGATCGGGCAAGTCGACGCTGGCGTGGATCCTCGCCGGCCTGACCAAGCCGACGGCCGGCTCGGTGCTGATCGACGGAGAGCCGATCGCCGAGAACGTCGGCAGCGTCGGACTCGGATTCCAGCACGCTCGACTGCAGTTGCAGAAGGTGACCGTCGGCGACGAGATCATGGCGGTCGGCGGCGAGAGCGTCGGGACCACGGAGGTGGGGCGCGTCCTCGACCTCGTGGCCCTGCCTCGCGAGTTCGCGGCGAAACGCGTCGACTCGCTGTCCGGAGGTCAGATGCGACGCGTGGTTCTCGCGTCGTTGATCGCGTCCGATCCCGAGGTCCTGGTGCTCGACGAGCCGCTTGCCGGTCTCGACCCGCAGGCGCGCGAAGAAGTGCTCGGGGTGCTCGCCCGACTGCGTGACGACGGCGCGACGATCGTGATCATCTCCCACGACCTCGAATCACTCGATCGCGTGTGCAACCGCCGCGTGGAGTTGGCCGCGGGCGTCCTGGAAGGCGGTGCCTGACATGCAGATCCCGATGCTTCGGCAGATCCCCGGCGACTCCGTCGTCCACCGTCTCTGGGCCGGCACCAAACTGATCATCGTCCTGGTACTCGGGCTGATGACCTGGATCCTCCCGTCGTGGCCGGCCCTCGGGTACGTCGCGGTCTGCATGATCGTGTTCGCGTTGGCCGCAGGCATCCCGGTGGGGGCGCTCCCGCGTCCCCCGTGGTGGTTCTGGGCGGTGATGGCAGTCGGCGTCGCATGGTCGTGGATCGCCCGCGGCTCCGACGGCGGTCTCACCGCGTTGCGCGCGGTGCTCCTCGGGCTGGTCGTCCTCGCGATGTCGGTGCTCGTGGTGTGGACGACGCCGGTCGCCGAACTCGCTCCCGCGATCGCCGTGCTGATGCGCCCGCTGAAGGTGCTGCGTCTGCCGGTCGACGAGTGGGCCGTCACGATCGCGTTGTCGTTGCGCGGGCTGCCGTTGCTCATCGAGGAGATGCGACTGCTGTGGGCGGCGCACCGGCTCCGTCCCAAGTCGAACGCGTCGTCGGGGCACCCGTCGGCGGAACCGTCGATCCTCGACATGATCGTCGCCGCGATGTCGTCGGCGATGCGTCGAAGCGCGGAGATGTCGGAGGCGATCACGGCTCGAGGCGGAACGGGACGACTCACGGCGTACCCGTCGCGGCCCGGCAGGCTCGACGCGATCGTCCTGACCGTGTTCATCGCGGTCTCGGCGGGCGCCGCGAGCGCGGCGATCGTCCTGCTCTGAACGATGGCGACGATTTCTGCTCTGACGCCGGGGAACGTCTCCAATGTTCGCGGAGCAGGCAGGAGAGCAAGAACGGTCAAGCGCTGACGCGCCGTCGCGGTCGATACTGAGGGCATGGCAGACCAGCTGCGGGCCCTTCTCGACGCCGTGCTCGACGAGAGCAACGACGGACTCGACGACATGGCGGCCGACGTGTTCTCGTCGTCGTTCCACTTCGCCCGCACAGTCCGTGCAGGTGCGGGCGAGTCGCCGGTGGCGCTGCGCAAGCGAGTGACCCTCGAGCGCGCCGCATGGGAACTGCAGCGCGGCGCGAGGGTGACCGACACCGCGTTCGCGGCCGGTTACGAGACCGTCGAAGGATTCAGCCGGGCCTTCTCCCGCGCCTACGGGCACCCGCCGACGGCCATGCCCCCGATCGGACAGGCGGGCCACTGGCTGGCCGCGCCGAACGGCATCCATTTCCATTCGCCGACCGTCCTGTACGTCGACGCGAACGAGGGCGGCGTCGCCGAGGAGTCGGCGGGCGACGTGGTGTCCTTGCAGGTCAGGCACGACGTCGCCGACATCCGGGCGCTCCTCGACGCGGCTGCGGCGCTGTCGGACGCGGAACGCGCGGCGGTCCGACTGCCGGGAAGCGCCCCTCGGCACTGGGACGGCCCGGACGAATCGCTCGACCAGGTGCTGTGGCACCTGGTCGTGAGCAAGGAGCCGTGGCTGGCGACGGTGGAGGGCTCGGCGATGCCGGACATGACACCGGTGACCGCTCCCGACGATCTCCGCGGGCGGCACGACGAGGTCTCCGGACGGTGGCTCGCGATGCTCCGCGACATCACTCGGCGGGACGCGTGGTCGGACTGGATCGTCGACGCTCTGTGCGAGCCGCCGGAGTCGTTCCGGTTGTCGCAGATCGTCGCGCACGAACTCACCTTCTCGACGCACCGCAGAATGCTCGCCCGGTGGATGCTCCGGGACGCCGGAATCGACACCGGCACAGCAGAACTCGACCCCGACCCCATCATCTGGCAACGACGCACCACTGGAGGAACTCCCCGATGACCGCTTACACGTTCTACACGGCGTCCACCCTCGACGGCTTCCTCGCCGACGAGAACGACTCCCTCGACTGGCTGCTCACTCAACCCATCGACGACGACGGTCCGCACAGCATCAACGACCTGATGGCCGGCACGGGCGCGATCGCCATGGGTTTCACGACGTACCAGTGGCTGCTCGATCACCTCGCCGAGAGCGGGGAGGAATGGCCCTACGCGGAGTACCCGACGTTCCTGTTCACACACCGGGACGTCGAGCCGATCCACCCGTCGATCGTCGTCGTCCAGGGTGCTCCGACCGCGCACCGGGAGACGCTCGAGAGCGCGGCGGGGGAGAAGGGCGTGTGGGTGGTCGGCGGTGGTGACCTCGCGGCGCAGTTCGCCGAGTGCGGCATGCTTGACGAGATGCTGGTGTCGTTCGCACCCGCCACCGTCGGCGCCGGACGGCCGCTCTTCCCCCGAGCCTGGGACTTCGAACTCGTCGAGACCGCGCAGAACAAGGCGTTCCTCATCGGGCGCTACCGGGTGCTGGGACCGCGCGCGTAGCTCCCTTCAGAACGACGAACGGCGGCCGTCCCCGAGGGGACGACCGCCGTTCGAGGCGAGAGGTCAGGCGGGGACGATGAGTCCTGAACCCTGGGTCTTGGCGCGAGCGAGACGCTCGTTGGCGTCGTCCCAGTTCACGACGTTCCACCAGGCCTTGACGTAGTCGGGCTTGACGTTCTGGTAGTCGAGGTAGAAGGCGTGCTCCCACATGTCGAGCATGACGACCGGGATGAGGCCCACCGAGGTGTTGCCGCTCTGGTCGGTGAGCTGCTCGATGACGAGGCGCTGACCGATGGTGTCGTAGCCGAGGATGGCCCAGCCGGAGCCCTGCAGGGTGGTGGCCGCAGCGGTGAAGTGAGCCTTGAACTGCTCGAAGCCGCCGAAGTCGACGCCGATCTGCTCGGCGAGATCGCCGGTGGCCTCGCCGCCGCCGTTGGGCGACAGGTTCTTCCAGAAGATCGAGTGGTTGGTGTGGCCGCCGAGGTGGAAGCTCAGGTTGGCCGACAGTCCGTAGACCTTGTCGGCGACGGTGCCGTCTTCGCGAGCCGCGGCGAGCTTCTCCAGGGCGGTGTTGGCGCCCTTCACGTAGGTGGCGTGGTGCTTGCTGTGATGCAGCTCCATGATCTTGCCGGAGATGTGGGGCTCGAGTGCGCCGTAGTCGTAATCGAGTTCGGGCAGGGTGTATTCAGCCACGATGTTCCTCTCAAAGATTCGCGAAAGATCCGTACTGGGTCCAGTCAACAACATTTCCGCAGACCGGTGGTTATTGCAACAGATCTGGTCACCGTCATGTTCCATTCGCCGCCTCCCGCCGGAATCGTCGTAGCCTGGTCGCATGAGCCTCTTCGATCGCCTTCTCGCAGCCGCCGACGTCAAGACCGCGATGGTGCCTCGTGAGCGTGCACTCCCCGGTCGATCGACTCCGATGCCGCTGCGCGACGAGAACATCGTCCTGCACCGTCCGATGCGCGGCGCGGCGTCCGCCGACGGGGGATTCGCGCCGTCGGGGATCGGTGACTGGGGCCCGGACCTCGCGGCGATCGTGCTGGCAGGCGGCTGCTTCTGGGGCGTCGAGGAGATCTTCTGGCAGCAGCCGGGAGTGCACACGACGGCGGTCGGCTACGCGGGCGGCTACACGCCGAATCCGACGTACGAAGAGGTGTGCACCGCGCAGACCGGTCACGCCGAGGCGGTGCTCGTGGTCTTCGATCCGGCGCAGACCACCGCGAAGACGTTGATCGAGCTGTTCTTCACCTCGCACGACCCGACGCAGGAGATGCGCCAGGGCAACGACATCGGCACGCAGTACCGGTCGGCGGTCTTCACCTTCGACGACGCCGACCTCGATCTGGCCGTGGCGTCGGTCGAGAAGTTCGGCCCGACGCTGACCCAGGCCGGATACGGACCCATCACGACGGAGATCTCCTCGATGGCCGATGCGGGTGACGGCGTCTTCTACTACGCGGAGGACCTGCACCAGCAGTACCTGCACAAGAACCCGAACGGATACCGCTGCCACGTGTCGACTGGACTGACCTTCCCCGCCTGATGCCGCCGTCCCGCTCGAACCCGGACACGATCACCCTCGAGCAGTGGAATCGCACGCTGCTCGAACGTCAGCATCTGCTCGAACGCGTCGACGACGACGTCGTCGAGGTGATCGATCGGATCGTCGGCCTGCAGTCCCAGGACCCGCAGGCCGCGTTTTACGGACTCGCCTGCCGAGTGGCCGATTTCGATCCGGCCGACGTCGACGGACTGCTGACCGACCGCGAACTGGTGCGCATGACGCTGCAGCGCGGCACGGTGTTCCTCGCCGACGGGCTCGACGCCAGGTGGATACGCGAACTCGTGCAGCCGATGCTCGCCTCGGCCGTCGAGACCAACCACGGGCGCAAGCTCGTCGACGTGACCGGCGACGACGTCCTCGACCACGCACGAACCGTTCTGGCGGACGGCCCGGTGACCGCGTCGGCTCTGCGCGCGTCACTCGCCGAGCGATGGCCCGATGAACCCGCGGCCGACATGGCGGCGGTGGCGCGGCTGCGCCTCCCCGTGGTGCAGACTCCGCCGCGCGGACTGTGGAAGCGGTCCGGCGCGCCGACGTATGCGCTGCTCGACGACTGGATCGGGCCGGGGGAGCCCGCGGTGATCGGCGACGAGGCGCGCCGCGATCTGATCCGGCTGTATCTGCGCGGCTTCGGTCCGGCGTCGGTCGCCGCCGTTCAGACGTGGTCTGGTCTGACCGGGCTCGGTCCGATCATGTCGGCGATGGAGGCGGATTGGGAACTCGTCGTCTACTCGGGTCCGGACGGGCAGACGCTCTACGACCTGGACGGGCTCGCGATCGCATCGGGCGCCGAACCGGCGCCGGTCCGGTGCGTCGCGCCCTACGACAATCTGATCGTCGCGAACGCCGACCGGATCAGGGTGGCCGATTCCGACCTCTACAAGGCGCTGTGGACGCCCAACGGGCAGTTCCCGGGGTTCGTCCTCGTCGACGGGCGACTCGCCGCCACCTGGAAGCCCGGCAAGGACGGGATCGCGCTCACTCAGCTCCGGGATCTCACCCCGGCCGAGCGGGCCGACGTGGAACGCGAGATCGCCCTGGTGAGCGAGCTCGTCTGACGCGCTAGGCGCCGGTGCGCGGATTGCGCGCGGAGATGAAGTAGCGGCGCCCGGTCGGATCGTCCATCACGACGCGGTCGGCGTGCCGTTCGACGACCGTGGCGCCCCAGTCCTCGTGGCGCTCCACTTCGACGTCCAGATTGCTGGCGGCGACGTCGAGGTAGGCGGCGCCGAGACTGTCGTCGGACCGGACGAGCAGCACCTGAAGGGACAGATCCGGGTTGCGGGTCAGGGTGCGCCGGTTCAGCTCGCCGCGTTCAGTCTTTCTGGGGGCTTCCTGGCCGGTGAGCGCGGACCAGAAGGCAACCTCGGCGTCGAACTTGGCCGCGGGGACGTCGTAGCAGATCTGATCGATGATGCTGATCGTCCCGCCCGGCCAGCGGATCGGTCGGGCGCGACGCGTCTCGCCGGTCCATTCGACGAGGCAGAACCTGCCGCCCGCGGGGGACGCCATCACGCGATGCGTCCCGTAGTCGGCGAGCTCGCGGGCGCCGAGAGCGACAGCTTCAAGTGATGCGGCCGCGGGGTCGTCGACCGAGATGTCGAGGTGAGTGCCGCCGGGACCGGACTCGATGCGCTGCACGCGGAGGTGAGCGTCGCCGTTGAACGGATCGAGTGACGCGAACTCCTTCGAGGGTCCGCGCGGCGGGGAGACCGTGCTTCCGGAGATGGCACGCCAGAACGTGACTTCGGAGCCGAATTCGGCTGCGGGGAAGTCGAGGAACGCGGTCAACCAACGGACGTGCACGCGTCGATTCTAGAGGGGAAGCCTGCCTCAGGCGACGGCTGGCTAACTCACTCTAAAGTTTCAGTAGAGAGTTTTGTGCGGCGTGTTATCCCCAGGTTGTCCCCAACTGTGGATGTGGATAACTGAATGAAATCTACTTGGCGGTAATGCATCCGGCGCGTGCCGATGGGGCGAATCGGGCGTGAAAACGAGATCGCGGTCACAGAAATCACCCCATTTTCCTAGGTCTATCCACAATTCCACAGGTTTGTCCACAGGGTGGCTGGAGGGTGTTGGTGAACTTCGAACACCCTGTGAACCGACCGCCGAAGCGGGTCTGTGGAAATCGCTATGCAGGTCTGCATAGTTGCGGAGGTTGCTGAGAGTCGTCGAGTGCGGCACGAGCCCGACCACCCGAACTCGACAGGTGTGGAAAACTGGTTTGCGTGAGCATGGGCGACATCGAGTCGGTAGGGGTCACCGAACTCCCCGACGACTTCACCGACGACCCGGACCGGATCCTCCTCGACGTCCGCGAGGGCTACGAGTGGGAGGAGGCGCATGTGCGCGGCGCCCTGCACATCCCGCTCGGCGAGGTGCCCGGTCGCATCGACGAGATCGATCTCGACCGGGAGCTGTTCGTCGTCTGCCGCACGAGCGGGCGGTCGTACCGGATCATGGAGTATCTGCTCAACCGGGGCATCGACGGAACCGTCGTCACCGGTGGCATGGTCGCGTGGATCGGCGCCGACAAGCCGGTCGACACCGGCTCGGACGCCCAGTGAGCGCCCCGGTGAATCTCGACATCTGCCCGTCCTGCCGCATTCAGGCGCCGCATCGTGAGGGGCGGACCGTGTGCCCCCGGTGCGGCGGAGCGCTGGTGCAGTCGGCGCCTGCTCGCCCCGCGCCTGCCCGGCCCGCACCGATCCGACGGCCCGCATTGCGGTGGACGGCGCACCGGCCCGCCGAGGCGATGCCGCAGCGGAAGCCGCCACGCTCCCCGGCCCCGGGGCCGACACCGTCGTACGCCTACAACCCCGGGTGGGGACTCATCGACGCGCCGGCAGCACCGCGCGAGAGCACGGATGCGGTACCCGTCGCCACCGGCGCGTTGACCAGAGCGATGGAGCTCACCTGCATGGTGCTCGGCGCGACCGCAGTGGTCCACGGGGTGCGCTACCTGATCGCCGTGATGAACCGGACGCGTCCGATCGCCGCGTGGGTCGACTGGCTCAGCAGCATCGCGGTGCTCGTGTTCGGAGTCATGTCGCTCATCGCGGCCGTCGTCGTCATCGTGGCGTTCGGCAGGTGGGTGCGGGAGATCCGGCTGCGCGCGTACGCCCGGTCGGGCTACCTCGACCCTCGGCCGACCTGGTTCGTGTTCGCCGCGACGGTGACACCGCTGGTGAACGTCGTCGGCGCGCCCTGGCTGCTGCAGGAGGCCGCACGCATGGACACCGGAGACGACGGACGCGCAGCACGTGTCCGGATTCGTCTGGCGGTGGCGTGGGCGCTGGTGAACGCGGTCGCCGTGTGGGCCCTGGTCTACCGGATCGTCGCGTGGCGCACGGGATCGCTCCAAGTCGACGCCGACGCACTCGCGCTCGTCACCCTCTCGTTCGCCGTGTCCGCGGTGTTCGCCCGCTGGGCCGTCACGAGAGTGGAGCGACTCGCCGGTGTGGCGGCCGACGACGACGCCCGACCGGTCCGACGAATGGTGGCCGCATGACAACTCGAGACGTCTCGCGGTCCGGCAAGCCCGCTGTCGTCGCTCATCGCGGCGCGTCGGGCGAGATGGCCGAACACACGCTGGCCGCCTACGAACTGGCGCTGCAGCAGGGATCCGACGGCCTCGAATGCGATGTGCGGCTGACCGCCGACCACGAACTCGTGTGCATCCACGATCGGACCATCGAGCGCACGTCGGACGGGCTCGGCGCAGTCAGCGAGATGACGCTGGCGCAGCTCCGCGAGCACGACTTCGGCTCATGGCACAGCGGCACACCGGCGAAGGTCCTCACCCTGCGCGAGCTGCTGACGCTGACACTCGACTGGCACCGTCCGGTGCGCCTCTTCATCGAGACGAAGCATCCGGTCCGGTACGGCAGTCTCGTCGAGACCGCGTTGCTGGAGATGCTGCACGAGTTCGGGGTGGCGTCGCCGCCGTCCGCCGATCACAGTCGGGCCGTCGTGATCTCGTTCTCGTCGGCGGGCGTCTGGCGAATCCGGCGGAGCGCCCCGATCCTGCCGACGATCCTGCTCGGGGACACCGCGCGGATCATCGGCGGCACCGCGGCCACCGCGGTCGGCGCCACGGGCGTAGGCCCGTCGGTCGAGACTCTGCGCCTGCATCCCGATCTCGTCGACCGTGCGGCGGCCGCGGGCCGCGTCACCTACTGCTGGACGGTGGACGAGAAGCCGGACGTTCAACTCTGCGCGGACCTCGGTGTCCGGTGGGTCGCCACCAACCACCCGGCCCGAGTCCGGGACTGGCTCGTCACCGTCGACTGACCGCGGCTCGACGCTCTGCGACACTGGTACGCATGGCAAAGAAGAGCAAGCGCGGCAGCGGCCCGCGTCCAGGTAGCAATCGCGCCGAGCGGGTGGCGGCACGCAAGGCCAGGCAGGCCGCCTCCCTGGAGGGGCCCAGCCGTCCGTTCGAGGGTCTCGCCGCCGAATGCGACCTCGTCGCGATGCGGTCGTTCATCGCCTCGGCCACCGCGCAGGTGACGTTCGCCGACGGCTTCGGAGCCAAGCACGAAGCCGACTTCGCGACGGTCCTTCCGGGTGCCGTGTTCGCAGACGTCCGCGACCGGCCCGCCGGAGCGCAGGGCCTCGTCGCGCTCCAGACCGATCCCGAGCCCGCCGACCTGCGGGCGTCGCTGTCGGCGGCGCTGACCTGGGCGGGCAACGCCGAGCCCGGCGACGAGTACTCCGGCGAGGCCACCGACGTCGCTCTCACCGAGATCGTCGATCCGGCAGCGACCCTCGACGTGATCGTCTACGAGAACTTCGACTGGTGGTTCGCCGACGACACCGACCTCGACCCGCAGGTCAAGGCGATGCTCGAACGCGCCAACGACACGATCCTCCCGACCGCCCGGCTCCATCCGACGAGCGGCGTCGGGGCGCCCTGGTGGGTCGACGCGGGTGAACGCGCTCACTTGCGCTGGGTGCGGCCCGAAGACGAGTCGTCGCTGATGAACGCCCTCGCTCGGGTCCACGCCGCCGGGTCGCTGACGATGGGCGACGGCTCGCGATTCGCGGGATCGTTCCGCACCCACGGGCTCGTCGTCCCGGTGTTCGATCTCGACCGCGAAGCGCATCACGAGGAGTGGCACGACGCGCTCGACGCCCTCGACACCGCACTGACCGAGGCGATCGCCGACACCTCTGACC
>JASLJL010000365.1 GCA_030152405.1 Gordonia sp. (in: high G+C Gram-positive bacteria)
TGCGGCGCGGACGTCGACGGCGACCTGCCCGTCTGCCGCGCGGGGCGGGTCGACGTCTGCCACGGTCAAGACTTCACGGGGTGCGCCGAACGCTGTCGCAACGAGTCTCCGAGTCATGCCGCCATCGTAGGCGAGGCGCTAACTCTTCGACTTGAGGAGCGAGTAGGCACCGACGACGGCGAGCGCGAACAGGCCGATCCAGAACGCCGCTTTGACGATCGGACCGATCAACGACACGACGACGAGAATCGCGATGACGATGGCGACGATCTTCCAGACCGAGACGCCGGTGGACGAGGAGTTGTCAGTGAATGTGCTCATGCCTTCACGGTGCCACCGTCGTCGGCGGAAAGCACCAGCCCAGAGCCGATACCAGGGACAAGATCCGGGTGTTCACCCATGCTCGGCCGACACGTCGCACGGACTCGTCGGGAATAGCCCGGTCGACGCACCGCGTTGATACATGTCATGGCAGACAACACGATTCCGTCCATCACCCTCAACAACGGCGTCGAGATCCCGCAGCTCGGGTTCGGCACCTATCAGATCCCGCCGCGCGAGACGAAGGCCGCGGTGCTCACCGCTCTGGAAGCCGGCTACCGGCACATCGACACGGCGCAGATGTACGGCAATGAGCGTGAGGTCGGCGAGGCGGTCCGCGAGTCGGGACTTTCGCGCTCGGATGTGTTCGTGACGAGCAAGTTGAACAACAACGCCCACGATCCGGCGGTGGCCGTGGACGCGGTCGCTCGATCCACCGACGAGCTCGGCCTGGGACCGATCGATCTGTACCTCGTCCACTGGCCGCTCCCCGAGGTCGGCGATTTCGTCGACACCTGGCGTGCCCTCGAAGGCGAGTACAAGAGCGGAGCGCTCCGCACGATCGGTGTGTCGAACTTCCAGCAGGCCCACCTCGAGCGTCTCCTCGCGAACACCGAGGTGGTGCCCGCGGTGAATCAGATCGAGGTGCACCCGTACTTCCAGCAGGCGTCACTGCGCGCCTTCAACCACGACCACGGGATCGTGACTGAGGCGTGGGCTCCGATCGGGCAGGGCGCCGTGCTCGACGATCCGGTTCTCGCCGAGATCGCCGCCGAGGTGGGCCGCACCGTCGCACAGGTGACTCTGCGCTGGCACATCCAGCGCGGCGACGTGATCTTCCCGAAGTCGTCGTCGCCTGCGCGTGCCGCGGAGAACAGCGCGCTCTTCGACTTCGAGTTGTCGGGCGCGCAGACGGCACGCATCGACGCGCTCGACGCCGACCGCCGTCTCGGCCCGGATCCGGACACGTTCAACTGGGTTCCCGCCTGACCAGCTGACGGCGCCGAGTCGGCGACCGCTGACGGGAGAAGCGCCACGCCTACGATGAGCGGCATGCGCTTCTCCCGTCGAGCCGATGCCGTCACGCCGTTCTACGCCATGGAGTTCGGCAAGCACGCAGCCGAGTTGGAGGCGACCGGCGTCCACGTCGTCAAACTCAACATCGGCGAGCCGGACTTCGGAGCTCCTCCGGCGTTCCTGGCGGCGATCCGCGAACTCACCGACGGCCGCCCGCTCGCCTATACGGGCGCGCTCGGCCTTCCTGAGCTGCGGGAGCGGATCGCGTCGTTCAGCGGCACCCAGTTTCAAGCGCCGATCGACCCGCGTCGGGTGGTCGTGACGACCGGCGCGTCGGCGGCTCTGCTGCTCTCGTGTGCCGCCCTCATCGATCCCGGCGACGAAGTGCTGGTCGGCGACCCCTCGTACCCGTGCAACAGGCGGTTCGCCGAGAGCTTCGGCGCCGACGTCACGCTCCTGGACACCGATCCGGCGTCGCACTTCCAGTTGACGCCGCGCGGGGTCGCGGACGCCTGGTCGGATCGGACACGCGGCGTGATGGTCGCGTCCCCGTCCAACCCGACGGGCACGTCGCTCGGGTACGACGATCTCCTCGACCTGTGCCGGGTCGCCGAGGATCGGGATGGTTGGCGGATCGTCGACGAGATCTATCTCGGTCTCGCCGACGGCGAGCGCCGGAGCGTCGCCGCCGACGACCCGGGTGCGATCGTCATCAACAGCTTCTCCAAATACTTCGGCATGACGGGGTGGCGACTCGGCTGGGCGGTGGTTCCGGAGGAGATGATCCCGGTGGCCGAACGGCTCGCGCAGAACTACTACATCTGTCCCCCGACGCCCGCGCAGATCGCGGCGCTGTCGTGCTTCGAACCGGAGACTCTCGCCGTCGCCGAGGAGCGGCGGGCGGTCCTCGCCGACCGTCGAGCACTCGTCCTCGACGGCCTGCGGCGCATCGGTCTCGACGTGCCGGTCCCGCCCGACGGCGCGTTCTACGTATACGTCGACGTCAGCCGAACCGGCCTGACGGCTTCGGAGTTCTGCGAGCGAGCCCTCGCGTCCGCCCATGTCGCGCTCACTCCCGGCAAAGACTTCGGCGACATCGGCGCAGAGCAGTACGTCCGCCTCTCCTACGCCACCGCCGAACCCGACCTCCGCCTCGGCCTCGAACGACTCGGGACCTTCGTCGCCGGTCTGTGACCGCCCGTATCTGGTGACTCCACCGATGGTCGAGCCGACTCCGAGGTGACGTGCGCTGGGAGTGGTTTCGACACGGCTCAACCACCGGTCGGGCGGTTCGATTGTTCGGTGGTTGAGCCGACTCCGAGCCGCTAGGCGAGGTGTCGTGTCGAAACC
>JASLJL010000211.1 GCA_030152405.1 Gordonia sp. (in: high G+C Gram-positive bacteria)
AGCGGTCGACGAGATCCCGTTGTCGCCCAACGGCAAGGTCGACCGGCGAGCCCTCGCGGCCCGGCATCCCGCGTTGCCGAACCCGATCGAGCACCGTCCGGCAGCGACCGACGTCGAGCGTGCGGTCGCCGCCGCCGTCTCCGACGTCCTCGACGTCCCGGCGCCGGGAATGAACGACGACCTGTTGTCGCTCGGCGGGCATTCGTTGTCGGCCGCGCGTCTCACCGCACGCCTCACCCGAGAGCTCGGGGTGCCGGTGAGCATCCGGGACGCCTTCGACAATCCCGTGCTGGGCGATCTGGCGAAACGGATCGAGACGCTGCGTCGAGCGGGGGAGTCGGCCCGTTCCCTGACCGCACTCGAACGACGCCCCGACCGACCGCCGCTGTCCGCAGCTCAGGAACGGATGTGGTTCCTGCACGAACTCGACGGGCCCAACGCGGTGTACACGATCCGATTCGCGGTGTCCGTGCCCGCGGTCGTCGACCACACGGCGCTCTCCGAAGCGTTCCGAGACGTGCTAGCACGGCACGAGGTGCTGCGCACCGTGTACCGCGCAGACGACGGCGTCGTGTGGCAGCACGTCCTGCCGATCGAGGAGACGGACGCGTCCGTCGACGAGGTGCACGTCGACGCCGCCAACCCCGACGCCGTCGACCTCGCGTCGACCGACAACGGTGCGGGCGAGGCCGTGGCGCGCGCGGGCGCCCACGCCTTCGACATCGCGCGCCGCCAGCCGATCCGGCTGACCGCAGTGCACGGCGGAGACGGGCACACCGTCATCGTCGCCGCCGTGCACCACATCGCGGCGGACGAGTGGTCGGCGCCGATTCTGTTCGCCGACCTGTCGACCGCATACGAGGCGCGCCTGGTGGGCCGCAGCCCGGCGTGGAAAGCGCTGCCCGTTCAGTACGTCGACTACGCCTCGGCGCCCACACGGGACGACGCTCTGAGTCGCTGGACCGACCGCCTGGCAGGCATTCCGGATGAGATCCAGACTCCTCGTGACCGTGAACGGCCGGAGACGCCGGATCAGCGCGGAGCGACCGCGGTCTTCACGATCGACCGCGCTCAGACGTCGGGGCTGCGCGGTCTCGCGCGCCGGACCGGGGCGTCGATGTTCGTGCTGTCCCACGTCGCGACGGCCGTCGCACTCGCCCAATTGGGGGCCGGTGAAGACATCGTTCTGGGCACCCCGGTCGCCGGCCGCACCGACGACTCGGTCACCGACCTGGTCGGATTGTTCGTCAACACCCTCGTCCTGCGGACGCCTGTCCCACCCTCGTCCACGCTCGGTGAGCTCGTCACGGTCTTCCGCGACGTCGACGTGGACGCGCTCGCCGATCAGGAGACGCCTTTCGAACGGCTCGTGGACGAGCTCTCGCCGACCAGGTCTCTCGCGCGTCATCCGCTCTTTCAGAACATGGTCGCCTACCGCGCGCCCGGCGAGACCCCACGCTTCGCCGGTCGCCGCACGTCCGCCGTCGATCACCCCGCCGACCTCGTCCAGTTCGATCTGGCGACGACGGTCCTCGACGACGGCGACCGTCTCACCGTCCGCATCGACTACGCGGTCGAATTGTTCGACGCCGTGACGGTGGAACGGATCGCCGCGGCCTGGCGGACCGCCGCACGAGCGCTCGCCACCGATCCGACGATCCGCGTGCGTGACCTGCCCGCAGTGACCGGCGTCGATGCCGATCTGGTGACCGGGAGCTGGTCCGACGGGGGTGCGGCCGACAGTCCGTCCACGCTCGTCGGAACTCTCGACCGCTGCGCCGCAGCCGCGCCTGACGCGACGGCCGTCGTCGATCTCGGGTCGGACTCGGCAGTCGCCTACGCCGACGTCGCACGGAGGGCGAACAGACTGGCCCGCCATCTCCTGAGCCTCGGGGTCGGCGCCGACGACCTCGTCGTCGTCATCGCCGATCGTCGCGTCGACACGATCGTCGCGATCATGGGCGTCGCCGCCGCCGGGGCCGCGTTCGTCCCCGTCGACCCCGCGCAGGGGTCGGCGCGTCGCAGCGCGATCATCGACGCCGCCCGTCCGGCGGTGATTCTCGACGGCCTCGACGGCATCGATCTCGAGGCCTATTCGGGCGTCCCGCTCACCGATGCCGAGCGCGGCGCACCGCTGCGCGGCGATCACGCCTGCTACGTCACCTTCACCTCCGGATCCACGGGCGTCCCCAAAGGTGTCGTCGTCACCCATTCGGCCATCGCCAACACCGTCGCCTGGCGACAGGACACGTTCGCTCTGCAGCCGGGCGGCCGACTCCTGCAGAAGACGTCGCCTGCGTTCGATCCCTACATCCCCGAGATCCTCTGGCCACTCGCCGTCGGCGCGAGCATCGTCCTGCCGCCGGCGGGCGCCGAGCGCGATCCCGTCGAACTCGGTGCGATCATCGACGACCAGGAGGTGGACTTCGTCGAACTGGTGCCGTCGATGATCGCGGCCATGGTCGACGCGGGGGTACGGCTCACCGCCCGGTCCGACGGCCGGCGGCTCCGACTCTCCGCGGGTGGCGAGGCACTGCGCGGCGACCTGCTCGCCGCAGTCGAGGCGGCGTGGGACGTCGACGTGTGGAACACGTATGGCCCGGCCGAGGCCGCGGTCGAGATGACGGGCGCGGACCTGAGGTGGTACAGCGGTGGTCCGGTGCCGATCGGGTCGCCGATCCCGGGCGCGCGCGTCTACGTGCTGGATCCGTCGCTCCGCGCAGTCGCGCCCGGAGTGGTGGGCGAACTGTACGTCGGCGGTCGAGTTCTGGCCCGCGGCTACCTGCGCGCGGCGGGTCTGACGTCGAGCCGATTCGTCGCCGACCCGTTCGCGGCGGGGGAGCGGCTCTACCGGACCGGAGACCTGGTCCGGTGGGACCAGACCGGCGCACTGGAATTCGTCGGCCGGTCCGACTTCCAGCTCAAACTGCGCGGCATGCGCGTGGAGCCCGGGGAGGTGGAGGCACTCCTCGTCGCCGTAGACGGGGTCCGGGCCGCCGTCGCGACGACCGTCGGCTCCGGAGCCTCGACTCGACTCGTGGCGTATGTGACCACGGACGGTCGGGACTCGACCGCGGTGCTCGGCGCGCTCCGCGCGACCGCGGCCCCGCAGCACCTGATCCCGGCCGCCGTGCAGGTGATCGACGCGTTCGTCTACTCGGCGAGCGGCAAAGTCGACCGTCGTGCGTTGCCGGCATTCGACACCGAGATCGGCGTGGAGCCGGACGTCCCCGACCTGCGAGGCGAGCTGGAGCAGACGGTCGCCGCCGTGATGGCCGACGTCCTCGACAGCCCGGTCCGCTCGCGTGAGGGAGACTTCTTCGCGCTCGGCGGGCATTCACTGGTCGCGACGCGACTGGTGTCGGCGTTGGCGCACGCCACCGGGCGACGGTTGGCGGTACGCGACGTCTTCGACCATCCGACGGTCGCGGCGCTGGCCGCACGCCTCGAGTCCGCGACTGTGACCGGCGACGTCGGTCCGGCGCCGACCGGCGCACGGATCAGTCGGGCTCAGGCCACGCCGGGGCAGCGTTCGCTGTGGCTGCTCGCTCAGATGGACTCCGGCGCCGCGTACGAGAATCACGGCGTCTGGAAGGTGGACGGCCGCCTCGATCCGGACGCGCTGACCGCGGCCGTCGCGGACGTCCTCGCGCGACACGACGTGCTGAGGACGACGTTCGAGTGGGACGGCGACACCCTCTGGCAGGTCGTCGGCGAAGATCTCGATCCCACGGTCGTCGTCGAGATCGACGCCTCCG
>JASLJL010000477.1 GCA_030152405.1 Gordonia sp. (in: high G+C Gram-positive bacteria)
CCTCCGAACGACGTCGAGCGTCGGCGCCGTCGACGGGCGGCGACACCGGCGACCGCAGTCTCCGTCGAGCACTGGTCACCAGTCTCCCGATGTCGTTGTGGGTGTTCTCGGCGGTCACCACGTCGGTCGTCACGATGGCCGCACGGATGTCGGACTTCAGCGGTCCGTGGGTTCCCGGGGTCGCCGCGGTCCTCGCCCTCGGCTCCGGCGTCGTGATTCAGATGGCGGCCCGACGCGGCGGCTGGGGACCGAGATGCGGCGTCGCGGGCGCGCTCCTGGTGGCGACCGGCTTCTGCGTCGTCGCCGCAGCGGGCTCCGACCCACATCCGGCGACCTTCGTGTGCGCCTCGGTTCTCTTCGGTTCCGGGTACGGGCTGTGCCTGCGGGAGGGACTGCTGGACGTCGAGACGTCGGCGCCCGCCAGTCATGCAGGGCTGGTGACCGGGGTCTTCTACGTCGGCACCTACCTCGGGTTCGGACTCCCGGTCGTGCTCCGCCTGGTGCAGCCGTCTCTCGGGATCACCGCCCCGATCCTGGTGTTGGCCGCCGGCGCGACGGCGTGCGCAGCAGTTCGGACGGCTCAGATCCGGTCAGGAATGCTCGCTGCGCGCTGATCAGCCGAGATGCGCCTGGACTTCGGCGCTCGACTTGTCCAGTCGTTCGAGCCTGCCTTCGGTCATCGACGCGATCTGATCGACGACCACGCGCATCCGGTCGTCGTCGTTCTCGGCGGCTCGCCACCGCGCGGCGAAGAAGGGATCGAGGCCACCGGGCGCCGTCACCAGCAGCATCTCGGCGACGCGGTGCACTCGTTCGCGCTGTCGATCCTGGCGAGCCCGGTGTCGCGCATCGGAGAAGATGAACCGCAATGCGACGGTCTTGAGCACCGCGACCTCGGCGGCGACGTCGTCCGGAACGGTGAGGTCTGCGTCGTAGCGTCGGACCGGCGCGAAGTCGACCGCCGTCCGGGTCGAGGTGATCACCGTGGACGCGAAACGCCCGATCAGCTCCGAGGTGAGTCGTTTCAGTCGCACGGATGCGTCGAGGGACCCGTCGAACTCGCCGAGGTCGGCGAAGATCTCCATCTCCGAGAGACGTTGGGCGGCGTCGATCAGCTGATCCGCCTGATCGCCGCCGAAGTACTGCATGCCCAGCTCGGCGAGCGTCCGCTGGTCGTCGCGGGAGCCGAGCTGGCGGAGATCGATGCGTCCGCCGATCACCCCGTCCTCGAGATCGTGGACGGAGTAGGCGACGTCGTCCGACCAGTCCATGACCTGCGCTTCGAGGCAGCGTCGTCCGTCGGGGGCGCCAGCGCGGACCCAGGCGAGGGCCGGCTCGTCCTCGACGTACGCGCCGTACTTGCTTCCCGGCATGGTCCGCGACCACGGGTACTTGAGGGTCGAGTCCAGCGAGGCGCGCGTCAGGTTGAGGCCCGCGCTCTCGCCGTCGGGCCACAGGATCTTGGGTTCGAGGGCGGTCAGGATCCGTAGATTCTGGGCGTTCCCCTCGAAACCGCCGCGATCGCGGGCGATCTCTTCGAGCGCCCGCTCACCGTTGTGCCCGTATGGGGGATGTCCGATGTCGTGTGCCAGACCGGCGAGTTCGACGAGGTCGGGATCGCAGCCCAGACCGACCGCGATGCCGCGGCCGATCTGGCCCACTTCCAGAGAATGCGTCAGACGCGTGCGAGGGTTGTCGCCCTCGCGGGGTCCGACGACTTGCGTCTTGTCCGCGAGGCGCCGGAGTGCCGCGGAATGCAGCACTCGTGCGCGATCGCGAGCGAAGTCGCTCCGATGATCGGTCGAAGAATCGACGACGGCGAGCTTGGGCCCTTCGGCCACCATCCGTTCGACGTCGTGCGCGACGTACACCGCCTCGGGCGGCTCGGTCGCAGACCGACCAGCAGATGCGAAATTAATCGTTCGACCACCCGCGAGCAGCGGCGAGGTCGAGGATCCGCGAACGGATCGACGTGATCTGGCGCGCGGTCAGGTCCGGCGCCGAGTCGAGGAGCAGTTCGGTGATCTCGTTCGAGAGCGGGCCGCCTGCGTGACGGCTGGGACGACGCGGTCCACGATCGCCGCGGTCACCACGATCGTTGCGATCGAAACGGTCCCGGCGGTCACCGCGGTCACGGTCTCCACGGTCGCGGTCGGCGTACCGGCCCCGGCTGTCCTCGCGGCGCTGGGCGCGCTCGGCGGCGGGTTCCCCCGCCGGAGCCTCTTCGGTCACCTTGACGTTCGTGGCCTTCGAGCCACGGTCGGTGCTCTCGACGTCGAACTCCACGACTGCGCCAGGGCGCAGCAGGTTCTCGTCGATGCTGATGTCGTTGATGTGCAGGAACACGTCGTCCCCGCCGTTCTCCGGTGCCAGGAATCCGAACCCGCGATTCGAGTCGAAATGCACAACCTTGCCGCTGACAGCCACCACAGTCTCACTCTCCGATATGCACCCACATCGCGAACCCCTTGCTCGCGCGGTGCACTCTGCTGTCAATCATGCCTCATCATCAGTGTTCACACCTACCGAAAACGCCTGGTCTAGACGGGAATCACTAATCCGTCCCGCCGGAGAGGGCCCGCTGCAGACACACGGGCCCGACGATTCCCTTTCATTCGCGACGACCGCAACGGTTGAGCCGGTGCGCAGATCCGGCGACGCTCGTCTCCAACAATCACCACTCCGATGGGAACGAGCGATCCGATGCCTTTCACCGACGGCGCCGCTGGGCGCGTCTACTACCGCCACTGGACGACGCCGGGTGCTCCACGCGCGTCGGTCGTCTTCCTCCATGGCTTCGGTGAGCACTCCGGGCTCTATCACCGGTATGCGAGCGAACTCCGAGGCCACGGCATCGATCTGTGGGCGCTCGACCAGTACGGCCACGGCCTGTCGGACGGGCCGCGCGGCACACTGCGATCGCTCGACGACGCCGTCGACTCGGCCAGGAGGCTCACCGACCTCGCGGAGGCGGCCGCCCCCGGCACACCGGTGATCCTCGCCGGACATTCCCTCGGCAGCGTCGTCGCCCTCCTCACCGCTCTCGACGACACAGATCGGTACCGGGGCGTGGTGGTGAGCGGCGCCCCGATCAGTCGCCTGGACTGGAGCGGGTCCGATGCTCCGACCGAACTCACCCTCGACGCGTTGTCGGCGGACGAGTTCTACCGCGACGAGCTCGCCAACGATCCGCTCTCGTTCACCGAGGGCGATCTCCCCGACCTGGTGAGCAGATTGTTCCCCGCCGCGTGGAGCCGATTCGAGAGTGAGCTGCCCGGAATCGGGCTCCCTGTCCTCGCCGTCCACGGCGCGGCGGATCCGATCGCGCCCATCGACGGCGTCACCGTGTGGCGCGATCGGGTGCCGACATTGCGGGTCGAGACCGTCGACGGCGCACACGACATCCTGAACGACGTCGAGCACACGCGCGTCGCAGACCTGATCGCCCGGTTCGTTCTCGACGTCGCGCGAACCGAGGACGCGGCGTGAGCCTGCAGATCACCGACGCCGAACGTGCCGCGCTGCAGACCGCTTCGGACTTCACACTGTTCGACGCGATCCGCGGACGTCGGTCACGTCGCTTTCCGGTCGGTGGTGAGATTCCGTCGGGAGAACTCGCATTCACCAGTTCGCGTCCCGTCCAACCGTTGTCGGAGGTGGAACGAGCGATCGTCCTGTCCGCGGTCACCGGTGTGACCGGCTGGAACTTCGGGATCTCGCATCACCCCGGGTACGCGCCCGCACTCCCCATCTACTCCGGTTCGGCGGGCGGGCGGACCTTCCCGTCCGCCGCGGGTTTCCACACCACGGACTTCTTCTTCACGGACGACTCCGGCACCTACTTCCTGTCGACCCGCGACGAGGCGCCGTCCGACGACGCCGGCCTGGACGCCTGGCTCGACGCGACGACGGCGCGATATCGGAAGCTGTCCGACGAGCGCATCCGGCTGCCTCGCGAGGAGCCATACCTCGAAGGTCACAACACCTGGATCGCCAACCATCCCGGATCGCTGCTCGTGATACCGGTCGCCGATCTTGCCCAGCACCTGATCGCCAACCTCGCGTTCTTCCTGCAGAACGGCTACGGCGTCTACGACGACGTCAACGGCCGATCGATCCCCGGAGGCGACGACGCGTCGCTTCGGCACAGCGGCGACCCGTTCCCACTTTCGTTCGTCGAGCAGTACACGCTCGCGGAGGCCAGCGCCGAGTTGTTCGCCGCCGCCTACAACGGGCACCTAGTCCTCGGCGCGCTCGGACTCGGCGGGTGGACTTTCGACGGGATCGACAGGCTGTCGATCCTCGGAGCCTCCGGGGATCCGGACGTTCCGGGACTGGGTTTCGACGTGAGCGTCGACGAACGGTGGTCGCTGCCGAATCCGACGGGTCTGCCCGGCGTGTTCGAGACCCTGTCGCGACCGCATGTGGCGAACGCGGACGAAGCAGTCTCGCGGTTCGTCGAGCGCAAGTTCGGCGCAGGCGGGCCGTTCCACCGCGGAACTGGTGGACCGTGGCGCGACACCGCAGGCGTACGGGGGTCCGCCGCACCGTACGACGAACGGTTCGTCCGCCTCCTCACCGAGCAGGTCCGGTACATCGACGACACGTTCGGCAAGCTGCCCGGCACGGTGCCGACCGTTCACATCCTGAACTATCTGCAGGCACAGCACCTCGACACCGACTTCTACGACGCACACTTCGTAGAGGGCGGCTACCTGCCGACCCACCGCGACCACCAGGAGGTCTGGCACCCATGACCGTCACCGACACCCGCTCCGGCATCCGCATCGACACGCTGACCACCGACGATCACGTCAGGGAGGCGTTCGCGGTGTTCGGCCGTGCCATGATCGGCCTCGATTTCGGTGGGCTCGACGCGTCGACCATCACTGAGAACGGCCGCTACCTCGCGGCGTTCGACGGCGAACGCATCGTCGGCGGCGCCGACTCGTACGCCACCTCGCTGACTGTTCCCGGCGGCGCCCGCCTTCCGCACGCCGCGGTGACTCACATCGGGGTGTTGCCCACCCATCGTCGACGCGGTGTGCTCACCTCGCTCATCCGCAGGCAGTTCGACGACGCCGCCGCGCGAGGAGAGATCGTCGCGACCCTGCGGGCCTCCGAGGCGGTCATCTACGGCCGCTACGGCTACGGCGTCGCGGGACACAACCGGTCGGTCACCGTCGACCGGCGGAGGGCATCGCTGCGCGAGTTGCCCGCCGACCGAGGCGTGGTGCGAATCGCGGACGACGTCGACCTGAGCGTGCTCGCGGCGATTCACGAGCGCCTGGACACGCCGGGTTCGACGACTCGCTCGGCCTCGTGGTGGATCACCGCGCGCCGTCGGGCCGCCGCGGAGCCGCTTCGGTACGTGATCATCCACAGCACCGACGGTGTCGACGACGGATACGCCGTCTACCGCCCCCTCGACAGTGCTGCCTGGTGGACGAGTCGGGACCGCACGATCGACGTCACCGACTTCGTGGCGCTCACCGACGACGCGCGACGCGGGCTGTGGACGCACCTGTTCCACCTCGATCTCATCGACACGATCACCGTCTCGTCGCTGCCCGTCGACGATCCGCTGCCGCTGCTCGTCGGCGATCGACGGTCGGTGCGTCTCGGCGAGGCCGTCGACGAGATCTGGCTTCGCCTGATCGACGTGGAGGCCGCACTCGCGGCGCGCACCTATGGCACCGGAGAGCCGGTCACCGTCCGCGTCGTCGACTCGTTGCGTCCGTCGAACAACGGCGCCTTCCAGATCTCGTCGGACGGCGCACGCCGGACCTCCGACGACGCCGCGCTCACCGTCGACGTCGCCGACCTCGCGGCGGTCTATCTCGGTGACACGCGATGGCGGCAGCTCGCGGCCGCGGGCCGGCTCCACACCGGACAGACCGGCCCCGATCCGTCGGTGATCGCCGACCTCGATCTCCTCTTCGCCTCCGACCGCGCGCCCTATTCCGGCACGGTCTTCTGACCCCGACCCCGAAACGAAGGACCAATGACACTCACCGACGTCCGCACCAATACGTCAGCCTCCACCTACCTCGAACCGCCGACGGCCGACCGCGACGCCCTGTTCGCCCGCTTCTCTCCCCTCTTCGCACAGATCGCGGAGGGCAACACGGCTCGCGAACGCGATCGTGTGTTCCCCCACGAGCAGGTCACGCTCCTGAAGGACGCGGGGTTCGGAGTGCTCCGAGTCCCCGAGTCTCGCGGCGGGTCCGGCGCGTCCCTCGAGCAGACGTTCGCTCTTCTCGCCGCGCTCGCCGAAGCCGACCCGAACGTGGCACACGTGTGGCGAAATCACCTGGCGTTCGTGGAAGACCGTCTCAACGCACGCCCGTCGGCCGGCAACGACCGGTGGATCGACCGTTTCCTGTCGGGCGACTTCGTCGGGGGCGGATGGACCGAGGCCAACAACGGCACGTTCGCGACGATCGCGACCACCGTCCGTCGCGACGAGGACCGCTTCCGCGTGACCGGCGCCAAGTTTTACGCGACCGGCAGCCTGTACGCCGACTGGCTCGACGTCATCGGTCGAACCGACGACGGCGCACTCCTGACCGCGCTCGTGCGACGCGACGACCCCGGAGTCACCCTCACCGACGACTGGAACGGTTTCGGTCAGCAGACCACTGCGAGTGGGAGCGCGACCTACGACGGCGCACTCGCACATCCCGACGACGTGTTCGACGTCTCCGACCGGTTCGTCTACCAGGGCCACTTCTATCAGGTCGCCATCCTCGCGGTGCTCGCCGGAATCACCGCGGCCGCCCTCCGAGACGGGATCGGCGCACTGCGGGCCCGCGGTCGCAACTATCCGCACGGGCTCGATGCCGTCCCCGCGAAGGACGCGCAGTTGTTGCAGGTGATCGGGCAGGTGTCTGCCGACCGCTTCTCCGCCGACGCCGCTCTCGCCGCCGTGTCCCGGTCCCTCGACGAGCTGGCGGCGGCGCACGCCGACGACGACCGCGACGCCAGGTCGGCACTCACGATCGCCGCGCAGGTCGCCACCGATCACGCTCAACTCGTCATCGTCGACGCATCGCTGCACGCCACGACCACGATCTTCGACGCGCTCGGCGCATCAGGGGTGTCCACCGAGCGAGCCCTCGACCGCCACTGGCGCAACGCTCGCACGCTCGCCTCGCACAATCCGCGTGTGTACAAGGCCCGGGTGATCGGCGACTGGCTCGTCAACGGCGTCGACCCGGTGCCGAACCTGTCGGCGGCCGGACGTGGAGGACAGGGAAATTGACCGCGCCCTACCTCGCCCTCGCACTCACCGGGCGGCACGTGATCGACCTCGTCGCAGACCCGTCGACCCGGGCCCGCTGGGACCGGCTCCCCCTCGCGTTCACCATCGTCGGCGTCGACCGACTCGACGTCGCGTCGACCGGACCGACCCTGGAACCCACGGTCGCGGCCACCTTCCTCACCGCGTCCACCGACACCGCACGAGTGGTGGCGCCCGTCGACCTGCGTCGTGATCACCCGTACAACCTCGCCAGACGTTCCGCGTCGGCGGGACTGCTGTCGAGCGGGCGCACCGGCATCGTGTTCGGCGATCACCCCGAGGTACACGACGCGGTGTCCGCCGAACGGGCGCTCGAACGCTCCTGGCCACACGACGCCGTGATCGCCGATCGCGGCTCGGGCGTCTTCGTGCAGTCCGACCGCATCACCCGTGTCGACGCCACGGGCGTGTACTCCATCGCGGGACCGCTCACGGTGCCGGAGCCGGCGTCGGGCGCTTCGGTGATCGTATGGGCGGGAATGGGTCCGGCGCCGTCGAACGCCGACCTCGTCGTCGGCGCGAACGGTGAGATACGGCGTGCCGGGAGCGATGATCAGGCTACGGGGATCGTCGGAACACTGCTCGCCGCGCCGGACCTGACCGTCGTCGAGCTCCTCGACCTCGCCGTCGAGAGACTGCGTCACGCAGAACCGATCGGCCCCGGTCCCCTCCGCACCGTGCTGGACCTGCCGCTGCCCGAGCGAGACGCAGGTCCGGCAGCCTTCCCCACTCCCGTCGTGGGCGGCGCGCCGGCACGGGAGATCGCATCATGAGC
>JASLJL010000498.1 GCA_030152405.1 Gordonia sp. (in: high G+C Gram-positive bacteria)
TACAACGCCCTGCTGAAGTCGATCCTGTCCGAACCCAACGAGGGCGGCGTGCTCGTCATCGACGGCGACGCGTCGGTCCATACGGCGCTCGTCGGCGACATCATCGCCGAACTCGGACGGTCGAACGGTTGGGTCGGCATCATCGCGAACGGCGCGATCCGCGACGCGAAGACGATCGGCGGCATGGCCATCGGTGTGAAGGCGCTCGGCACCAACCCCCGCAAGTCGACCAAGACCGGTGCGGGCGAGCGCGACGTGCCGATCGAACTGGGCGGCGTCACCTTCACCCCGGGCGACATCGCCTACTCCGACGACGACGGCATCGTCCTCGTCGCCGAGACCGCCTGACCGATACCGACCACGTCCCTAGGAGCAGAAATGCCGAAGCCGTCACCCGACTACTTCACTCGTCTCGCCTCGCTGATCGCGATCGACGGCGAACGTCCCACCAAGCCGGTCCTGGAGGCCTTCAGCGGCGCCGAGATGGCGACCATTCCGGTCGGCACGGCCGACGACGTGGAACTCGCCGTCGCGCGTGCCCGTGCCGCTCAGGTGCAGTGGGGCGCGCAGTCGGCCCAGAGCCGCGCCAAGGTGCTGAACCGCTTCTCCGAACTGGTGCACGACGCCGCGCAGGAACTGATGGACATCGCGCAGGCCGAGACCGGCAAGGCGCGCATCTACGCGCAGGAAGAGGTCATCGACGTCGCGCTGACCGCCCGCTACTACGCGCAGCAGGGCCCGTCGATGCTCGCCGACCACCACGTCCAGGGCATGTTGCCGGGCGCCACCGACGTTCGCGTCCGCTACCAGCCCAAGGGCGTCGTCGGCGTCATCAGCCCGTGGAACTACCCGCTGACCCTCGCCGTCTCGGATGCGGTCGCGGCGCTCCTCGCGGGCAACGGCGTCGTCATCAAGCCGGACAGCAACACCCCGTACTGCGCCCTCGCGCTCGCCGAGCTCTTGTACAAGGCGGGACTGCCGCGTGAACTGTTCGCCGTGGTCCCCGGGCCCGGTTCGGTCGTCGGACAGGCGATCGTCGCCACCACCGACTACCTCATGTTCACCGGCTCGTCGGCGACCGGCGCGACCCTCGCCGCGCAGGCGGGCAAGCGACTCATCGGCTTCTCCGCGGAGCTCGGCGGCAAGAATCCGATGATCGTCACCGAGGGTGTGAACATCGACGACGCCGTCGCGGGCGCCGCGCGCGCCTGCTACTCCAACTCCGGTCAGCTCTGCATCTCCATCGAGCGGATCTACGTCGAGCAGTCCATCGCCGACGAGTTCACGGCGAAGTTCGCCGAGCACGTCAAGAACATGACCCTCGCCGCGACCTACGACTTCAACGCCGACATGGGGTCGCTCGCGTCCGCGCAGCAGATCGAGACGGTTCAGGCGCACGTCGACGACGCGGTGGCCAAGGGCGCCAAGGTGCTCGCGGGCGGCCGCAAACGCGCCGACCTCGGTCCGTTCTTCTATGAGCCGACGGTCCTCGGCGACGTCAGCGACGAGATGACGTGCTTCGCCGACGAGACCTTCGGTCCGCTCGTGTCGATCTACCCCGTCGACTCGGTCGACGAGGCCGTCAAGCGCGCGAACGACACCGAGTACGGCCTCAACGCCAGCGTCTTCGCCGGAAGCACGTCGCAGGCGCAGAAGATCGCGGAGCAGTTGCGCGCGGGCACGGTGAACATCAACGAGGGCTACGCCGCGGCGTGGGGTTCCACCGCCGCGCCGATGGGCGGCATGGGCGTGTCCGGTGTCGGTCGGCGCCACGGGCAGGAAGGCCTGATCAAGTACACGGAACCGCAGACCATCGCCACACAGCGCGTCATCGGCCTGGACGGCATCAAGGGCATCCCGCAGGGACTGTTCCTGAAGCTGACGCCGACTCTCCTGCGCTCGCTGAAGTACCTGCCGGGTCGCTAACGCGGCACGTCGATCGCGACGACGCCCGGGATCACGCTGATCACGGTCGGCGCCGCGTGGTACTGCTCCCGCAGCACAGTCACGGTCGCGACGACCGGCCCCGCGCCGGTGGTCGCGACCGCCGACGTCGGGAGGGTGGACGGGTAGCCGGACAGGCCTTCGATCGTCTTCCAGTGACGCAGGTTCACGTGGCCGGTCGCGCCGGTCCGCAGATTCCGCCACTGGACTGTCAGGTAGCGGTAGCTGTACTGCCCGCTGTACGTCGCGAGATGCGCGACGCTGAACTGCACTCCGGCCGGCGGTGGCGGGAAGATCATCGTCCGCATCGCGGGGCGGGCCGTGACCGTCGTCTGCTGGAACTGACCGCCGGGCACCCCGCCGGGACCGATCTCGAGCCCGCCGGTGGCCGGGAACGCGATCGTCGGTGGGTCCGCTGCGGGTCGGGCGTCGGCGGGAGCGGCGAGGCAGGCGGCCGCTGTCGCCGCCACGACGGTACTGATCAGAAGCTTCTTACGCGCGAGATGTGCTCGTGTCATGTGTGAGTGGACGCGGTCTCCCGCGCGGGATGGACTGATGCGGTCTCACTGTGACTATCGTCACCGGATCCCGCAGCGTTAGTCCGTTCGGACGACAGGCTTCAGATGCGTCGCGCCACGTAATCCGCCGCGGCCGCCGTCGTGCCGTTGACCGGGTACAGCAGGTGCACGCCGGTGGGGACCTGAAGCGGCGAC
>JASLJL010000509.1 GCA_030152405.1 Gordonia sp. (in: high G+C Gram-positive bacteria)
CGATCCACACCGCCTGGTCCGCCGACGGGATCGGGACGTTGGACGACGACGAGACCACGACGCTCGCGGGCCAGACCGTCACTCGGTACCCGACGCTGGTCGTCGTCCCAGGGCGCGGAGTGCGAGTGTCGACGGTCGCGAGTTCGACCGCTCGGGACAGCGGCATCGCCGCGGGAGTGGGGCTGCTCCTCACCCTCGCCATCGCCCCGCCGAGCCGCAAGCTCGCGTCCACGCTGCCGCCCGCACGCCGCCTCGCACTCAGTCAGAGCCCGTACAAAGACGTCGACGCGATGCTCGCCGACTGCACCAGACGGGCCATCGCCGATGTGCTGCAGGGAGAGAAGGGTCTGGGAGACGTTCGAAGCCCCGCGGATTTCGCCGCGCTGTCCGGCCGCGTCGCACCGCGAGCTCGTGCTCTCGCCCCGGAGTACTTCGAACTCGCGGTCGCCGCACTCGCCGAATACTCCGAGCTGCGCCGGACGATCGACACTCGCTCCGGGACACTGGCCGCCGACGATGTCGCAGATCAGGCGGCAGACCTGGTGTTCGACGGTTTCATCGCGGCCACCTCAGGAGCGCGACTGAAGGCACTGCCGCGGTACCTGACGGGGGCACGTCTGCGACTGGAGGCCCTCCCCGGCTCCGCCGCCCGCGACAACGCGGGCATGGCAGTCGTCGACCGGGTCGTCGCCGCGTGGAACCAACGTCTCGCCCAGGTTCCCGAGTCACGCCAGGACGCGCTGAACGATCTCGTTCAATGGCAGCTGGAAGAGCTCCGCGTGAGCCTGTTCGCACAGCAGCTCGGAACGCAGGGACCGATCTCGGAGAAGCGCGTGATCAAAGCGATCACGCAGTTCTGACTGTCCGAGCGGAGTTTCAGACGCGCTCGCGGAGCTCGTCGATCTCCTTCTGGAAGTCGTCGGCAGACTCGAACGATTTATAGACCGATGCGAATCGCAGGTACGCGACCTCGTCGAGGTCGCGCAGCGGACGCAGAATCGCCAGACCCACCTCGTTACTCGGGATCTCGGCCGAACCGGAGCCGCGGACCGCGTCCTCCACCTGGGAAGCAAGCTGTGCGAGAGCGTCTTCGCTCACGCTGCGGCCCTGGCAGGCGCGGCGCACGCCCTTCATCACCTTCTCGCGGCTGAAGGGCTCGGTGACGCCGTTGCGTTTCACCACGGACAGCACGGCGGCCTCCACGGTGCTGAACCGTCGGCCGCATTCGGCGCATGACCGGCGTCGTCGGATCGCGAGACCGTCGTCGGCCACGCGGGAGTCCACGACTCGGGTGTCGTCGTTCTTGCAGAACGGGCAGCGCATCCCTCGACAATACGCGGACCGCTCGTCACCTCAGTACGCGGGAGCGACCAGCGACTGGCTCACGCGCAGACCCGAGGTCTCGAGGCCGTTCATCGCCCGAAGCCGCTCGACGACGCCCGCTGCCGGCAGATCGGGAGCGATCCGGCGCGCGACATCGGTGAGCGATTCGCCGGACCGGACGTGCACGACCTGGGTGGCGGCCGGCACGCTCGGATCGGCCGCGGCCTCGTATGAACCACCGAGGATGGCGAGGATCCACACGCCGCCCGCCATGATCGCACCGAGGACGATCGATCCGACGACCTTCCGGCGGCGGTACACCGCTTCGATGTTCGAACGCCGCGACGCAGTCGTCGGCGCCTCCGTTCGCACGTCGCCGTGAGTCCGCATCACGAACCGATCGCGGGTCTCCCACTCCGTCGAGACGCGTCCCGGGGCCACGACAGCGGTCCCCGCGCGGCGTCGATCACGCCCGCTGGGCCGGCAGACATTGGCGTCGACCCGCTGTGTTCCACGAGTCGCACGACGAGCGCGGACGACCGGGACGTCGCAGGTCATGACGGTGATCGACGACCGCTCGTCGCGGCGAGCACCGCGAGGTGCGGGACGGTTCATCAGTGCCTGACTCATCGGAATCTCCTGTTCGATCGCTTGTTCGAAGAACTTATGTTCGACAGTTAACACCATGGGTCTGACAAAGTCAGCAACACGTCGAACAATTGTTTGAAATCTGTGATCCAGTCGACTAATCTGAGGTCACTCATCAAGGCGATGTTCGAACGGAAGGACCGAGTGATGGCCGACAATCCCGACCCACTGCTCTCGACCGCGACGCTGGAGGCGTCGCTGACGGAGCGGCAGCGCGAGGTGCTCGAGGTCATCCGCACATCGGTCCGTGAACGCGGGTACCCGCCGAGCATCCGCGAGATCGGCGAAGCCGTCGGCCTGACCTCGACGTCGTCGGTGGCGCACCAGCTCCGCACCCTCGAACGGCGCGGCCTGCTCAAGCGCGATCCGCATCGTCCGCGTGCGGTGAACGTCCGCGACGACAATCGGACGCCGCCCGCCGCCGACACGTCCGAGTCGCTGCCGACTCCCACGTTCGTGCCCGTGCTCGGCCGGATCGCCGCTGGTGGGCCGATCCTCGCCGAGCAGGCGGTCGAAGAGGTCTTCCCCATGCCGCGCGAGCTGGTGGGCGACGGCTCGCTGTTCATGCTCCGCGTCGTGGGCGAGTCGATGATCGACGCCGCCATCTGCGACGGCGACTGGGTCGTGGTCCGTCAGCAGAACGTCGCCGAGAACGGCGACATCGTCGCTGCGATGATCGACGGCGAAGCGACAGTCAAGACGTTCAAGCGCAAGGACGGCCACGTGTGGCTGCTCCCCCACAACGAGCATTTCGACCCGATCCCGGGTGACGACGCCGCCGTCCTCGGCAAGGTCGTGACGGTGATGCGTCGTATCTGACGCATCACCGCCGGTGGTCGACGACTAAGCGTCGACCACCGCACGCGCGGCGTCTCGCGCCTGCGCGGCACTGCTCGCAGCCAGGGCCGCCGCCGCTGCGTCGCGGCACTGCTGCAACGTCACACCGCTCAGTTTCAGCCCGACCGCCGAAGCCGCCGCGGGCGCCGACGACAACGACCGGACGCCGAGACCGACGAGGACGCAGGCGAGCAACGGGTCGGCGGCGGCCTCCCCGCACACTCCGACCTGCTTGCCGAGTTTTACACCCGCCGCACCGATGATGTCGATCAGCGCCAGGACCGCGGGCTGCCACGGATCGGTCAGCGATGCGAGTTCGGGCGACATCCGATCGGCCGCCATCGTGTACTGCGTCAGGTCATTGGTGCCGACCGACACGAAATCGACTTCGGCGAGGATCCGCTCCGCCAGGATCGCGGCGGACGGGACTTCGATCATCACGCCCGGGACCATTCCGCGGTCCCGCACCTGCGCGGCGAATTCGCGCGCCTCGTCGACGGTCGCGATCATCGGAGCCATCACCCACGGCACGGCCGACGCCCCCTGCGCCGCCGCGGCGAGCGCGTCCAGCTGTCCGTTGCGGATCTCCGGATACGTCGACACGATCCGATTGCCGCGCACGCCCATCGCGGGGTTCGGCTCATCTGGGCTCGTGACGAACTTCAGCGGCTTGTCCGACCCCGCGTCGAGCGTGCGGATGACCACCTTCTGACCGTCGAACGCATCGATGACCTCGCGATACAGGGTCGTCTGCTCGTCGAGCGTCGGCTCGGTGGCGCGGTCGAGGAAGGCGAGCTCGGTGCGGAACAGACCGACGCCCTCGACCGGTGCCGATGTCGCCGATCGCGCGGAGACGCCGTCGGCCACATTCGCGAGAATCAGGACTCCCTCACCGTCAGCGGTGGCGCCCGGCCCGCGCCACGCGGCGATCTCCTCGGCATGCTTCCGAGAGTTCTCGATCGCCGCGGAGATGAGGTCGGCGTCGGGGTCGACTCCGATCGTTCCGGTCGTGCCGTCGACGTAGCCGTTGACGCCGGTCGGGATGGTGTCGAGTTCGGGTGCGGCGACGATGCACGGGATGCCGAGTTGCCGGGCGATGATCGCGGTGTGACTGCTGGGACCACCCAGGCGCATCGCCAGACCGACGACGAGGCTCGGGTCGAGACCTGCGGTGTCCGCGGGCGCGAGATCGTCCGCGCACAGGATCGACGGAACGTCCGGCGTGGGGATGCCGGGCTCTGGCAGCCCGAGGAGCTCGGCGATCACTCGGTCCCGGACGTCTCGCAGATCGGTGACCCGCTCGGCCATCAGGCCGCCGAGCTTGGTGAACATCTCAACGAACTGCTCGGTGGCCGACGCTGCAGCCGAGGCCGCAGGCGCGCCCGCTTTGATGAGCTTGGAGGCGGCACCGATCCACCCGCGATCACGAGCGAGACCCGCTGTGGCGGTGAGGACTTCGGCCGAGACCCCGGTGCTGTGGGACGCGCGGTCGGCCAACCGGGCCGCCACCGCCTCAGCCGCATCGACGAATCGGGCAGCCTCGGCGTCGCGATCGCTCTCGGGCACCTGCGGTGCCGACGCGTCGAACGTCGGCCGTTCCCCGACCCGGATGATCGGCCCGTATGCGAGTCCACCCACCACCGGGGTTCCACTCACGAGAACGGATGCGGCGAACGGATTGGCTGCGGACTGCACGGGCGCGGAATCGATCTTCGTCATGTGAGTCAGATTACAAGAAGTCCTTGACTCGCCTGACATTACGGGAGTAAACACATATGGAATCCAAGTAAACACAGATGAATCAACATCAATACGGGTGACGGAGAGGAGTGCGCATGTACGCGGAAGAACGTCAGCAGGCGATCGCGAACGAGGTCCGTCAGCGCGGCCGCGTCTCGGTCACCGAGCTGGCCGACCGATTCACCGTCACCGGGGAGACGGTGCGCCGAGACCTCGCCGTCCTCCAGCGTTCGGGCAGCCTCATGCGAGTGCACGGCGGCGCCGTCCGCCTCGACGTGGCGGCCGTCGTCGACGAGCCCGATCTCCCCTCCCGTGAGGCCGCGCGGCAGTCGGAGAAGACCGCGATCGGCGCGGCGGCGCAGCAGTTCCTGCCGCCGACCGGCGGGTCCGTGCTCTTCGACGCAGGCAGCACGACGTACCAGGCCGCGATCGCGGTCGGCGGCGACGCTCGCCTGCAGATGGTGACCAACAGCGTCCCGATCGCCTCATCGCTCACCGGGCTCTCCCGGTCGACCGTTCTGCTCGTCGGCGGCCGACTCCGCCCGAAGACGCAGGCGGCCGTCGGAGCCGACGCCGTCGAGTCGTTCGGTCGGCTGCACGTCAGCGTCGGCTTCATCGGAACCAACGGGCTGACGGCCGAACACGGTTTGTCCACACCGGACGCCGACGAGGCCGCGACGAAGCGGGCGATGATCAGCTGCTGTGACCGGGTCGTGGTCCTCGCCGACTCGTCGAAGATGAACCGCCGCGAACTCGTCGGCT
>JASLJL010000516.1 GCA_030152405.1 Gordonia sp. (in: high G+C Gram-positive bacteria)
AGGATCGTCGCCAACACCCTGACCACGAGGACCACGGTGGTCAACAACGACCAGACTGCTCGACGTCCCATCCCAGGGTCGGGGTGCATTCCCATGCCGCAAGAGTAAGCGGCGGTGGATGATGGATGCATGCGAACACTCCTGAACATCATCTGGCTGGTCCTGTGCGGCTTCTGGATGGCCATCGGTTACGCCGTCGCGGGCGTGCTCTGCTGCATCCTGATCATCACCATCCCGTTCGGGATCGCGTCCTTCCGGATCGCCGGCTACGCGCTGTGGCCATTCGGCCGAACCACCGTTCCGAAGCCGAATTCGGGCGCGCCGTCGCTGATCGGCAACGTGATCTGGATGATCGTGGCCGGCATCTGGTTGGCGATCGGCCACATCACCACGGGCATCGCGCTGTGCATCACGATCATCGGAATCCCGTTGGGCATCGCCAGCTTCAAGATGATCCCGATCTCGCTCATGCCTCTCGGCTCCGAGATCGTCTCCGTCGACGACGTGCGGGCCCGCGCCGCCTACTGACCCTCCCGTCGCATCAGGCGAGTCGCCGCCCCCACCCCGGCCATTGAGCCGTGCCGGAGCGCCACGCGAGTCACGCCAACCCCGGTCATTGAGCCGTGCCGGAGCGCCAGCGGAGGCACGTGTCGAAATGCGGTGAGATGACCGCAGTCGGGAGAACAGCGCGGACGTCGACAGATCGACCGAATCACCGAGTGACGCCAACCATCGCTTGACATCCGTCGTGAGCGGAGTCACTATTCTTCCCAGTTCTGACTGACGGCTCAGTTAATGGAGGATTCGTGACATCCAGCCCCACCACGACGACCGGTTCGCCTGCGCCCGGTTCGTCGACCCCCGAAGACCTGCCACAGGGCGTGCTCCCCCTGTGGGCCGTCTTCGGCGTCTCACTCGGCATCCTGGCCCCTGCCTCGACGCTCGCACTCGCCATCGGCGTCATCATGCAGCAGGTCGGAGCCCTCAGCTGGGTCACCTGGGCCGTGACGTCGCTCCTGGTCCTCGGGTTCGCGGGCGGCATCGCCTGGCTCGCCCGACGTTTCACCACCACCGGCGGCATCTACGGTCTCACCACCCGCGCGGCCGGACGAGGCCCCGGCTACTTCGTGATGTTCGCTCACCTCGCGTCGTCTCTGGTCTCCGGCCCGGCCTGTGTGCTCGGTGCGGCGATCTACCTCGACGCGTGGCTCCGCAAGCTCGGGGTGCCGTACAACCCGTGGATTCTCGCCGGCTGCTCTGCCGTCGTGGCCATCGCGGTGACCGCACTCTCGCTACGCGAAGTGAAGCTCTCGGCGAAGCTGCTGCTTCTCATCGAGTTCCTGACGCTCATCGTGATCGTGATCCTGTTCGTCGTCATCCTGGTCCGCGTCCCCGGTGGTCCCGTCGACAGCCGCCAGTTCGACTTCAGCGGATTCTCCATGGCCGCGATCCTGGCCACCGCAGGCTTCTCGGTGTTCTCTATGGCCGGCTTCGACCACGCCGTGACCCTCGGCCGCGAGGCACGCAACCCGAAGCGCGCGATCAGCCTCGCCGTCGTCGGTTCGGTCTCCGCCTGCGGTCTGCTCTACCTCGCAGGCACCTACGTGATCGTCCTCGGCTTCCGCGACGTTCCGATGGACAGCATCGACGCTCCGCTCGACGTCCTCGCCACCCACTACAACGTCGGCTGGCTCGCTCACCTCATCAACCCGGGTGTCGCGATCAGCTTCTTCGGCTCCACCCTCGGAATCATGGCCGGCACCAGCCGAACTGTGTACACCATGGCCCGCGACGGAATGCTGCCGAAGGCGCTCTCCGGTGTCGATCCGGTGCACCGCACCCCGCGCACCGCCGTCCTCGCACTCGGTGCGATCTACCTGATCGTCAGCGTGCTGGGCGCTCTGCTGGCACGCGCGACGACCACGTACTCGCTGCTCGGAACCTTCGCCGGCTACATGCTCGTCGCGTCGTACGGTGCCACCGTCCTCGCAGCAGGCTGGTACGCGATGCGCACGAAGTCGGTCGGGTTCGGAATCGGCGTCTCCGTGCTTCTCGCCGCGTTCGGATCGGGTCTCATCTACTGGAAGAGCTTCAACCCGTTCCCCGAGGGCAGCCGCTTCTGGGTCGCGATCATCTTCTTCGTCGCGATCGTCGCCATCATCGGCAGCTGGGCGTGGCTCAAGCGCAACCGCCCGGAAGTCGCCGCCCAGGTCGGCGAATCGGATCGTCGTACCGATGCCGACGTCGACGAGGCTGAAGGAGTCGGGGCTCCGGCCTGATTCACACCTGACGGGGGTCCTCCACCGCACTGCGGTGGAGGACCTCTTCGCTCACTGAGCCGTGCCGGAGCGCCAGCGAAGGCACGAGTCGAAATGCCCCACCACCAGCACGAACCCGCGGCAACTGGTTTCGACACGACACCTCGCCTAGCGGCTCGGAGTCGGCTCAACCACCGCACAGGGCGAACGCCCAGCGGCTCGGAGTCGGCTCAACCACCGCACGGGGCGAACGCCCAGCGGCTCGGAGTCGGCTCAACCACCGCACGGAGGCGGCCAGACCGGCGGCGGGCGTCCATAGCGGCTCAGCGACCGGGTTCGGTCTTGTGCTCGGATTGAAACGCGCGGACGGCGGAGCCGACACCGGGGAACACGAG
>JASLJL010000418.1 GCA_030152405.1 Gordonia sp. (in: high G+C Gram-positive bacteria)
GTCACGTGCGCCGTGCCCCGCCGAGACACGGTGATCTGCTCCAGCATCAACCACGCCTTCGCGCTGACCCCGTCCAGACACCGGTTCTACTAGAGCCGTCAAATCCGTTCGAACACCGCCGCGAGGCCCTGTCCTCCTCCGATGCACATCGTCTCCAGCGCGTAGCGGCCCTGTCGGCGATCGAGTTCGCGCAGCATCGTCGCGAGGATCCGGACGCCCGTCGCACCGACCGGGTGCCCGAGTGAGATGCCCGACCCGTTGACGTTCACACGGTCGAAGTCGGCCTCGCCCAGCCCGAGGGCGGCTGTGCACGCGAGGACCTGAGCCGCGAACGCCTCGTTCAGCTCGATCAGATCGAGGTCCGCGAGCGACAGTCCCGCCCGCTCCAACGCGAGGTTCGTCGACGGCACCGGTCCGATGCCCATGTGCGCCGGTTCCACTCCAGCCACCGCCCACGACACCAGCCGGGCCAGCGGCCGCAGCCCCAGCCGCTCGGCCTCCTCGCGCGACGCCACGATGCACACCGCTGCGCCGTCGTTCTGCCCGCTGGCGTTTCCCGCGGTCACCGTCGACGCCGGGTCGGATCTCAGACGCACCGGCCGCAACGACGCGAGGGCGTCAGCGGAGATGTCCGGACGCGGATGCTCGTCGACCCGGTGGACCACATCGCCCTTCCGGCCGGTGACCGTGACCGGGACGATCTCGTCGTCGAAGAGCCCGGCACGCTGGGCGGCGACCGCACGACGATGCGAGGTCAACGCCAGGTCGTCCTGTGCCTGCCTGCTGATCGAGTACTCGGCGCGCAGGTTCTCGGCGGTCTCGAGCATCCCGCCGGGCACCGGATGCAGCCGTCCGCCGGCCGTGACCCGCCCGCGGGCGATGCGATCGGCGAGGGTCGTGTCCGCACCGCGCAGACCGAACCGCAACCCGAGCGCGTAGTGCTCGGCCTGGCTCATGCTGTCCGCGCCGCCGGCCAGCACCAACTCGGCGACGCCGGTCTGCACACGCATCGCCGCGTCGAGGACGGCCTGCAGCCCCGAGCCGCACCTGCGATCGATCTGCATGCCCGGCACTGCGACGTCGAGGCCCGCGTCGAGCGCGGCCACCCGACCGATCGCGGGAGCCTCCCCGTTGGGATAGCACTGGCCGAAGATCACGTCGTCGACATCGGAACTCGTGACGCCGGTCCGCTCGACCAGCTCGCGGATCGCGGTCGACGCCAGGTCGGCCGCGGGGACGTCGGCGAAGATTCCGCCGTACCCGCCGACGGGCGTGCGGATCGGTTCACAGATCACGGCGTCGCGCATGAATCACAGATTCCCTTCTCCCAACGTGGGTCCGATCTCGACGATAGGTTCGAGGAGACGCCGCCAGGGAGGAATCCATGAAGAAGCTCTGCGCCACAGCCGATCTCACCGACGAGCAGCGCGACATGGTCGCGACGGTCCGACGATTCGTCGACGACCGGATCCTGCCCGTCGCCACCCAGCTGGAGCACGACGACGAGTATCCGACCCGGATCGTCGACGAGATGAAGGAGCTTGGCCTGTTCGGCCTGACGATCCCGGAGGAGTACGGCGGGATCGGCGAGTCCCTGCTGACCTACGCGCTCGTCGTCGAGGAGATCTCCCGCGGATGGATGAGCGTCAGCGGCATCATCAACACGCACTTCATCGTCGCGTACCTGCTGCTGCAGCACGGGACCCCGGAGCAGAAGCAGAGGTACCTCCCGCGTCTCGCGACCGGCGAACTGACCGGCGCGTTCTCGATGTCCGAACCCGGACTCGGTTCCGACGTCGCCGCGATCACCACCTCGGCCACCCCGACCGGCGACGGCGACTATCTCATCGACGGCCAGAAGATGTGGCTGACGAACGGCGGGACGTCGAGCCTCGTCGCCGTCCTCGTGCGGACGCCGGAGGGCCGGGACCGCGCCCATCGCAACCTGACGACGTTCCTCGTCGAGAAGACGCCCGGCTTCGGCGAGGTGGCGCCCGGACTTACGATCCCGGGGAAGATCGAGAAGATGGGCTACAAGGGTGTCGACACCACCGAGCTGCTGTTCGACGGCTACCGCATCGGCGCCGACGAGATCCTCGGCGGCGCTCCTGGCCGCGGCTTCTACCAGATGATGGACGGCGTGGAGGTCGGCCGCGTGAATGTCGCCGCCCGCGCCGTGGGCGTCGCGAACCGTGCGTTCGAGCTGGGGACTACGTACGCGCAACAGCGGGAGACCTTCGGCAAACCGATCGCCGAGCATCAGGCGGTGCTGTTCCGGATCGCGGAGATGGGAACGAAAGTCGAAGCGGCGCACCAGATGGTGGTGCGCGCGGCTCGAGTGAAGGACGCCGGCGAGCGGAACGACCTCGAGGCGGGCATGGCCAAGTATCTGGCCGCCGAGTACTGCCGCGACGTGGTCGAGGACAGCTTCCGCATCCACGGCGGCTACGGGTTCGCGAAGGAGTACGAGATCGAGCGTCTCTACCGGGAGGCGCCGATGCTCCTCATCGGCGAGGGCACCGCCGACATCCAACGGATGATCATCGGCAGGCGACTGCTGGAGGACTGACTCGCCCCCATGAACGATGAAGGCCGGTCACCCTCTCGGGCGACCGGCCTTCCTCAGCTCAGAGCGGACGTCAGGAGACGACCGACAGGCTCAGCTTCGCTGCGACCTTCGGGTGCAGGTTCACGACGACCGGGTACGAACCCAGTGCCTTGATGTGCCCCTTCGGCAGCTCCACGTTGCGCTTGTCGACAGCCGGGCCGCCCGCGGTGCGGATGGCGCCTGCGACGTCGGCGGCGGAGACCGAGCCGAACAGCTTGCCCGAGTCGTGGGTCTTGACGGTCAGCGACACGTTGTCGAGACCCTCGAGAGCCTGCTTCAGCTCGTTGGCGTGGTCCAGGTCGCGCACAGCGCGCGCTTCCTGGGCACGACGGATGCCCTCGACCTGCTTCTCGGCGCCACGGGTGGCGACGATGGCGAAGTTGCGGGGCAGGAGGTAGTTGCGTGCGTAACCGTCACGGACCTCGACGAGATCGCCGGGCTCCCCGAGGTTCTCGACAGCGGCAGTCAGGATCAGCTTCATGTGTTCTGTCCTTCCCGATCAGCGGCCGGTCGAGGTGAAGGGCAGAAGTGCCACCTCACGCGAGTTCTTGACGGCCACCGCGATGTCACGCTGGTGCTGAACGCAGTTGCCGGTGACGCGACGCGAACGGATCTTGCCGCGGTCCGACAGGAAGCGACGCAGCAGCGCCGTGTCCTTGTAGTCGATGTCGGTCTTCTTGTCTTTGCAGAAGGTGCAGGCCTTGGCCTTGGTGACCTTCTCTACGCGGGCCTTGCGGCCGCCTTTAGCTTTTGCCATGTGATGCTCCAGTTGAGTGCTTCCGGGCTGGCGGGCCCGGAATCAGAAAGGTGGTTCGTCGTCCCCACCGGCGAAGCCGCCGCCGGCAGCAGGTGCGCTGCCCCACGGGTCTTCGGCCGGCTGGCTCGCTGCAGCGGGACGGCCGCCTCCGGAGTTGCCCCCGTAGCCGCCGCCGGAGTTTCCTCCGTAGCCTCCGCCGGAGTTGCCTCCGCCGAAGTTTCCACCGCCCGAGTTCCCTCCGCTGTATCCGCCGCCTCCGCGCTGGGTCTTGTTGACCTTGGCGGTGGCGTAGCGCAGCGAGGGACCGATCTCGTCCACTTCCAGCTCCACGACGGTGCGCTTCTCGCCCTCACGGGTTTCGTACGACCGCTGCTTCAGCTTGCCCTGCACGATGACGCGGGAGCCCTTGGTGAGCGACTCGGTCACGTTCTCCGCGGCGTCACGCCAGATGCTGCAGCGGAGGAACAGCGCTTCGCCGTCCTTCCACTCGTTCGTTTGACGATCGAACGTGCGCGGAGTGGATGCCACCGTGAAATTGGCGACGGGTGCACCGGACGGCGTGAAACGCAGTTCCGGATCGGCCGTCAGATTACCGATGACAGTGATGACCGTGTCAGTCATGGGACTCCCCTAACGTCTGTGTGGACCGCCCGACGGGCGCTCTCCTCGTGATGTCTGACACCACAGTAGAGGTCGCCGGCGACAATTGTCTCCGACGAATTCCACAGGTTCATGCAGGAATGTGGACGCGCCCGGCGCTTACTTGCGCAGGACCTTGGTGCGCAGAACCGACTCGTTCAGCTTCAGCTGACGATCCAGTTCGTTGACCGTGTCCGGGGTCGCGTTGAGATCGATGACGGCGTAGATGCCCTCGTTGTTCTTCGCGATCTCGTAGGCAAGACGGCGCTTGCCCCAGATGTCGACGTTGTCCACACTTCCGCCGTCCTTACGGACGACATTGAGGAACGTGTCCAGTGAAGGGGCGACGGTGCGCTCGTCCAGGCTCGGATCGAGAATGACCATCAGTTCGTAGTGACGCATGAAACCTCATCACCTCCTATGGGCTTAGTTCGGCCACGGACTGTCCGCGGCAGGAGGGTCGCCTGCGTCGGCAACCCGTCCAGGCTACACGAGTGGCCCATGACCAGCGAAATCGTGCCAGTCCTCTAATCTGTGCCCATGCCAGTCACGTGGTCGTCACGCATCAGTCGTCCTCGAATCGGTGAGACCGCTCTCGTCGTCCTCACCGCACTGCTGCTCACCGCGATGGCACTCGCGTGGGCGTACCGCGTCAAAGCGGTGTGCGGCGGCGCTCCGTACGACGACTGGGGACGCAGCGCGATCTTCCCGGCCGGTCCGCCACGGACCCTGATCCCGTGCTACTCCGACATCATGCGGCTGTGGATCGGCCGCGACATCGACCTGCACGTGTTCCCGTACATCCACGGTGGGATCGACGCCCACGGCGGGCTCTACGGCGGCGTCGTCGAGTACCCCGTCCTGTCCGGACTGCTCATGTGGCTCGGCGCGATCGGGGCTCACACGGATCTGCAGTTCTTGCAGCACAGCGCGGTGATCCTGGCGCCGTTCGCGATGGCGACGACCGCGATGCTCGCGCTGATGGCACGCTGGCGGGTGCTCGTGTGGGCCGCCACCCCGCCGCTCGTGCTGTACGCGTTCCACAACTGGGAGCTGCCGGTGGTCTTCACGTCGGTGGCCGCTGTCGCCGTGATGGCGTACGGCGGCAGCATCGATCCGCGAACCGGGCACCGCCGTCTGCCCCTGCGGGTCTCGGCGGTCGTCGCCGCGGCCCTGCTCGGAGTCGGATTCTCCCTCAAGCTGTATCCGGGCTTCTTCGTGATCCCTCTCGCCTTGTACGTGTTGACCTGCGGAGAGTCTGGCCGCACTCGTCGTGCGCTCGACTGGATCGGCGCCGCGTGGGTCGTCGCGAGCGCCGCCGTCGTGGTGATCGCGGCCCAGGCGCCGTTCATGATCGCCGGCTACGACGGCTGGAAGTCGAGAGCGGCCTTCCA
>JASLJL010000533.1 GCA_030152405.1 Gordonia sp. (in: high G+C Gram-positive bacteria)
TCTGCGTCGACCAGACGCGAGCGAAACCCTCGTCGTGGAGCCGCTGGAGATTCTCGATGGACTTGTCCAGCGACAAGTCTTTGGCATTGATCGTCCAGACGACGCTGACCTGCATGTTCATCTCCATGGGTGTGAGGTGGGTGTCGAGTTCGACACTACGTGAGGCCGGTCATCGACTTCACGCGTGTGCGTCGGGGCGTAGCGAGTCGAGCCCGGTGAGACTGATTGCGGCTAGCGTCTCACGGAGATCGGATCTATCGTCGTCAGTCATGAGCGTCGAACTGACAGTGTCTCCGCAGCATCGGAGAGTTCGTGACCGGGTGAAACGGTTCACCCGATTCGACCTGCTCCCGTCGAACGCCGTCGCCGAGGCCTTCATCCGCGGTCACTCCGCAGGCGATCCGGTCGCCGAACGATTCGTCGCCGAGACGTACCACGGAGAGATGGGCGGCGAGAAGGCTCGGGCGCTGCTCGACGAGGCGCTGCGCGTCGGCATCGACAACGTGCCGGACGCCCCGGACTCGATGCGCGCCTTGTTCGCCGAGTTCGAGACGATTCCCGACTGGCTCGACCGCGAGCTGGTGGAACAGGGCGCGGCGGTGTGGCGACGGTGGGGATACAGCCTCGGCGCCGTCGGCAACGCCGGGACGATGGACACGTACACCGAGGCGTCTCTCGCCGTCCCACTGTCGCTGTCGGGCGGCTACGCCGGAGCGTCGGCGCTGCACCGGTACCTGGAGACCAGTCGCTGGTGGCTCGAGGTGTGCCGTCCCGGAGCGGTGCTGACCCCGGGGTCGACCGCGCGCGAGGTGTCGCTCAAAGTCCGGGTGATGCATGTGTCCGTCCGAGCGCGCGTCGCCGCGCACCCCGAGTGGAACTCCGCCGCCCACGGCCTGCCGATCAGCCAGAGCGAGATGATGCTGACTCTCCTCGGCGGCAGTGTCGGCCCGGCACTGGGCCTCTACGCGCTGGGTTTCGTCACGAGCCCCGCCGAGATGCGCGCCGTGCTGCATTTCAACAGGTACCTCGGTCACCTCGTCGGGTGCCACGTCGACGACATGTTCCCCGAGACCGTCGGCGACGGAGTGCGTCTGCTCTACTACTTCGACGCCACCCGCAAGCACGACTCCGGCGACCTCGGACCCGAACTCGTCGAAGGGTTCGTTCCGTCGTTCGAGCCGGCCGCGTCGGTGCGGGGTCTTCAACGTGCGCGCACGCTCTTCCACCTGCATCTGCAGGCCGGATACACGCGGCTGTTCATGCTGCCGTGGAACCGCAGAGACTACCGCCTGCCCAGCGGCCTGCCCGGTCTGGCGTTCCTGCTGGCGCGAGCGCCGTTCATCGTCGTGGTGGAGTTGTTGCGGCGCGTGTTCCCCACCGTCGACCGGGTCGAACAGGCTGTCGCCATGCGCAGTTGGCGACGCTGGCATGCCTGGCACATCGGCCGTCGCGAAGAGGAGTTCGACGCCGCCAAGGCCCTCCGCCGCTGAGCGGAGCGATCCCCGCTACAGCGCCGCGAGTGCGACGTCGATCGGGACGGAGCCGTCGGTGAAGGGGACGTTCTGGCGGATCGACGCCTCGTTCGCGAGGGCGGCGGCCGCGACGAGCGCGACGTTGGCGCGCGAGGTGCCCGGCAGGTTCGCGGCGCGGATGGCCGCGGGGTCGATGGTCCCCGTCGGCTCGTCGAGCGTGAGCGAGCCCGGCATGAGCACCGTCCAGGCGAGCTCCGACTCGCGGAGGGCCGCGTCGGCCGCCGCTTTCGCCTCTGCGTAGGCGAAGAACGAGTTGTCGCTCGGGACTCCGTGATCGACGCTCGCCCCGAGGTACGACACCATCACGAATCGTTCGACGCCTGCGTCGGACGCGGCGTCCATGGTGCGGATCGCGGCATCGCGGTCGACAGCGTACGTGCGTGCGCTGTCGCCTCCTCCTGCGCCCGCGCTCCACACGACGGCGTCGAACCCGCGGAGGGCGTCGGCGATGTCGGCGCGTGACGCGTTCTCCACATCGAGCACGAGAGGCGTGGCGCCGGTGGCCGCGACGTCGTCGGCGTGTTCGGGATTGCGGATGACCGAGGTGACCGCGTCACCGCGCTCGGTCAACAGGGGAGCGAGCAGGAGGGCGATCTTGCCGTGGCCGCCGATGATGATGATGTCCGCCATGGCACCACCGTACTGAACGAGCCCTATCGCCGCAGTCTCGGGGATCGTTACGTCCTGCTGCGCGACGTCCCATTTCTGGTGACGATCGAATGCACTACATAACGTTTTTGTAACGAGTCGCGCCTTTTCGGGTGCTTCGAGTCACATGTCGGAGGAATGTGGTCTGAACGGACGACCGAGAATGTCGGTTGAACGTACTCCCTCCAGAAGAAAGAAGCAGACAAATGGCAGAAGGACCCATCCGTCTCGAGATCGACTTCCTCGGACCGATCCTCGAACACCTCAGCACCGGTTCGAGCGAAGGCGGAAGCTCGAGCTAGCTCGCCGCCTGCGCAAGAGGGGTCGGGCCGC
>JASLJL010000012.1 GCA_030152405.1 Gordonia sp. (in: high G+C Gram-positive bacteria)
ACTACCTGGTCCCGCGTCAGATGGACCGAGCCGCGCTGACCGCCGCCGAGGTGACGATCACCGACGACGCACTCCGTGAGATCGCTGCTAACTACACCCGTGAACCGGGTGTCCGACAGTTCGAGCGACTTCTCGCGAAGGCGCTTCGCAAGGTCGCTGTCCGCGAAACGGAGAACCCGGGAGATGAGATCGTCGTCGATGTGGACGACCTCGTCGACTACCTCGGACGGCCCCGGTTCACGCCCGAGATCGCCGAACGCACGGAAGTGCCCGGCGTCGCAACGGGGCTGGCGGTCACCGGCATGGGCGGCGATGTGTTGTTCATCGAGGCGTTGTCGGCGCTCGGTCGACGCAGCGACGAGGGCGACGGCGGTGGAGCGCTGACGCTCAAGCTCACCGGACAGCTCGGCGACGTCATGAAGGAGTCGGCGCAGATCGCGCTGAGCTACGTGCAGGCGCACGCCGCCGACTTCGGGATCGACCCGGCGGCGCTCCGCGGCGAAGTGCACATTCACTTCCCGGCCGGGGCCGTCCCCAAGGACGGGCCGTCAGCCGGCGTCACGATGGTCACCGCCCTCGTGTCGATGCTGACGGGGCGGCGTGTTCGCAGCGACGTCGGGATGACCGGCGAAGTGACGCTGAACGGACGCGTCCTTCCGATCGGCGGCGTGAAGCAGAAGCTCATGGCTGCGCAGCGGAACGGGTTGAAGACGGTCTTCATTCCGCAGCGCAACGAGCCCGACCTCGACGACGTGCCCGAGGAGGTGCTCGACGTTCTCGACGTGAAGCCGATGGTCGACGTCGCAGAGATCGTCGCGCTCGCACTGGAGCCTGCGTCGGAGAGCGCCGCCGCAGCGTGACATCGACGTCCCGCTTGCTCAACGAGCAGGTGGGGCGCGCCGACTGATCAGAAACCGAACTCTGCGCGATAGTGCGCGGTGAACTCCTCGTTCGGGTGGTAGTCGGCGAAGTCGACGGCGGAGGCGTCGTCCCCGGTCTCGGCCGCGACCAGGCGGTCGAGGTAGTAGTCCCAGCCGGGGCCGACGCCTTCAGCCATCTTCGGATCCGGGACGCTCTGCGCAAATGTCAGCGTGGTGACGCCGTCGGACTCGGCGAGATCCAGGCGGAGCCGCCAGTGCGTCGGGTTCTCGCCGTCGTAGGGGGAGGTGGTCGTGACGCGAAGCCTTCGGGGAGGGTCGCACTCGTCTATGGCGAACGCCTCTGGAGGCATGTCGTCGCCCTCGAACAGCATCTGGAACCGAACTTCACCGGAGGCGGGCTCGCCGGTCCACGTTCCGATCCAGCGAGCCAGGCGCTCCGGCTCGGTGATCGCGGCCCACACGTCGTCGATCGGTGCACGAAACGTCCGATGCCATTCGCAGTAGGTGCCGTCGGCGGCATCGAGACGTCGACCGGTCGGGCTGGGTGTGCTCATGCGGTGTTCTCCTTGCGGTCGGCGTCGCTCTCGCGTCGCTCTCGGCTGGTGCGTCGGACCTCGAGATCGAGTCCGTCGAGGACGTGTTCGGGAATCAGTGGCGCAGGCGCGCGGAGACTGTCGAGGAACTCCAGCACCGGGGCGACTCCCTCGACCGTCAGGTGATAGTGCCGCTCACGACCGGAGGCTGATGCGTCGACGAGCCCGGCCTCGGTCAGGAGGCGTAGATGCTTGCTGATCGCGGGCCGACTGATGTCGTGTTCGCTCGCGAGGTCGACCACTCGAGCGGGTCCGCCGCGCAGTCGTGCGAGCAGGCTGCGTCGCACCGGGTCTGCGAGGGCTTCGAAAGCGTCCACAACTCCTATTGGTAACCAATAAGTTACCGATAGTCAAGGCTGTTGGGCGGCCTCGCGCTGCCGGTCAGCGCGCCAGACGGTCGAGCTCGCGGGTGAGGCCCTCCGCGCCGTCGGAGAGCAGTCGTTTCACGGCGAGACGAAGCACGGGCTCGAACAGCCGGAGCACACCCTTGAACTCGAACGCGACCGCGTACGTGACCACATTGCGGGCCCCGCCCTCGGTGACGGTGATCGTGTCGACGGCCGTGATCGACTTCTTCTCGCCGCGGAGTCGGATGAGTGAGCGCGGTTCGAGGTCGGTCAGCTCGTAGTCGAGCGATGTGGTCCGGCCGGCGAACGTGCTCTCCACGCGGTAGCGGGTGCCGACGCCGCCGTCTCCGCTGAGTCGGGCCACCGAGACGGCGTTCGGGTCCCACTGCTCGGCGTTCGTGAAGTCGGAGAGGTACGCGAACACCTCCGCGACCGGGGCGTGCGTGAACACGGTGCGCTGCATCTCAATCACGGTTCTGTTTCCTCTCTCGTGACGATCGGTACTGGGCCGCGGCCTGCCCGGTGATGTTGCGCGCCATGCCGCTGAAGATGATGCCGTGGAAGGGCAGGATCGACGCCCAATAGGCATGTCCCGCAAGCCCGTTCGGACGGAACAGAGCGCGTTGGTGATACACGGATCCGCCGTCGTTGGACGGTTCGACCGACAGCTCCAGCCAGGCGTCGCCCGGCACTTTCATCTCGGCGCGCAGTCGGAGCAGTCGTGGGCGTTCGAGGTCTTCGACGCGCCACCAGTCGAGCGCCTCGCCGACCCGCAGTCTCCGCGGATCCCGTCGGCCGCGGCGGAGTCCGACGCCGCCGCTGAGACGATCGATCCAACCGCGGACGCTCCATGCGAGCGGGAACGAGTACCAGCCGGTCTCGCCGCCGATCGCCTCGATCACTTCCCACAGGATCTCCGGGGGTGCATCGGAGTCGTGACGTCGCTCGTCCTTGTACAGGGTTCCGCCGGACCACTCCGGATCGGACGGGATCGGATCGGACGGGGCGGGCGTCGTCGTCGCGTCCGACCACCGGGTCGGCACGTCGAGGTCGCGGATGCGTGCCAGCGCCAGTTCGACGGCTCGTCGATACCCGGTGAGTCCGCCGTCCGGGTCGGGGACGTACTCGGCGATGTCGTGTTCATGACACACCACCTCGTGCACCAGCGACTCCATCAGCGGGACGGCGATCGACCGCGGAACCGGCGTCACCAGGTTCACCCACTGGGCCGACAGCCAGGGCGTGAGCACCGGGACGGGGACCACGAGGCGCCGCGGCAGTTCGGCGACCACCGCGTACTCGCGCATCATCTCGAGGTAGGTGAGGACGTCGGGGCCACCGATGTCGAACGATCGGTTCATGTCGGCGGGCAGCTCAGCCGCGCCGACCAGGTAGTGCAGGACGTCGCGAACCGCGATCGGTTGAATGCGGTTCTTCACCCAGCGCGGGGTGATCATCGCGGGCAGCCGCTCGGACAGGTACCGCAGCATCTCGAAGCTGGCCGACCCGGAGCCGAGGATCACCGCTGCCCGCAACTCCGCCGTCGGGACGCCGCTGTCGCGCAGGATCCGTCCCACTTCGGCACGCGAGGCCAGGTGCGGTGACAACTCTTCGGCATCCGGGACCAGGCCGCCGAGGTAGACGATGCGCCGCACCCCCGCGTCGTCCGCCTGTGCGCCGACCAGGCGCGCCGCATCGGCGTCGACGGTGACGAAGTCCTTCCGCACGAGCGAGTGGACGAGGTAGTAGAGAACCTCCTGGCCGTCGAGTGCGGCGCGCACCGACTTCTCATCGGCGACGTCGCCTCGGACCACGTCGACGTCGGCGCGCCACGGCACGTCGTCGAGCTTCTCGGGCGTTCGCGCCATCAACCGAACGGTGTGCCCCGCCGCGATCAGCTCCGGAACCAGACGCCCGCCGATGTACCCGGTGGCGCCGAACACGACGACTCTCATGACTGTGTCTCCCTCGTCTCGTCGATGCCGCAGGCGTCGGCCACCTCGCGCCAGAGGCGTTCCAGTCCGTCGTCGGAGCCCCCGAAGTAGTGCGTGGGGCGCGGTTCGCGGTCGTGCCAGAACTGCCCGCTGGGCGGCGTGGGCTCCGTCGACAGCAGCCACACCGCGGTGTCTGCGCCTTCTTCCGCCGACCGCAGTAGCGGTCCCACGATCCGTCGGAAACCGGGCAGGGACTCGGTGACGCCGGGTGTGTCGACCCAGCCGGGGTGCATGCCAGCCACCATCACTCCCGCGTCGGCCCAACGGTCGGCGAGGATCGGCAGCAGCGCCACCTGGACCCGTTTGCTGCGGGCGTAGGCGCGTGCGCCGCGGTAGTCGCCGGACCGGTACTCCAGGTCGTCGGACGGCAATGCCGCCGTGTACATCCCGCCGGACGACATGAAGACCACGCGAGGGTCGCGAGCCGAGGCCAGTGCCGGGGTCAGCAGTTCGGTCAACAGCACCGGACCGAGGACGTGAGTGGCCAGCGACAGCTCGTGACCGTCCGCCGACTCGGTGCGCTCGGGCGGCATCACGCCGGCGTTGTG
>JASLJL010000420.1 GCA_030152405.1 Gordonia sp. (in: high G+C Gram-positive bacteria)
GTCGACGATCTCTTCGCTGGTCTCCGGATCGAGGTTGCCGGTCGGCTCGTCGGCGAGCAGCAGCGCAGGGCGGTTGACGATCGCGCGCGCGATCGCCACCCGCTGCACCTCACCGCCGGAGAGCTCCTGCGGCATGCGGTCGGCCTTGCCGCCGAGCCCCACGTAGTCGAGGGTCTCCGGGACGGCGTCGCGAATGGTCGACGCGGGCTTGCCGATCACTTCGAGCGCGAACGCCACGTTGTCGGCGACGGTCTTCTGCTGGAGCAGGCGGAAGTCCTGGAAGACGCAGCCGATCGACTGCCGCAACTTCGGAACCTGGCGGCCCTTCAGCTTGTTGACGTGGAAATCACCCACCCAGGTGTCACCGGACGTCTGCCGGTCCTCTTTGAGCAGGAGCCGGAAGAACGTCGACTTACCCGAGCCCGACGGGCCGATCAGGAACGCGAACTCGCCCTTGTCGATCTCCAGCGTCAGGTCGGACAGCGCGGGTCTCGTCGACTTCGCGTACTGCATCGTCACATTCGACAGCTTGATCACGCTGACCAAGTGTACTGATGGTCGACGGTCAGCGGCCGGTGCTGGTCTCGGGTGTCGTCAGCTCGCCGCCGTTGTCGGCGCTTGGGACCGTGCTCAGGTGCGTCTGTGCGGGTGCCGACTGGCGCGGAGTGGCCGGTTCGTCGGTCGGTGTGGACTCCGTCGACGTCGCCGTCTCCCCGGTGGTCGTCGGCGTCGACTCCGTGGTCGTGGACAGCGGTGCCTGCGTGGTCGCGGGGGCCTGCGGCTCCGGGGTCTGCGTCACCCGATTCGTCGTCTCGACCGGCGGGTCGTAGTGCCCGGACGAGAACCCGTAGAACGCGAGGAGACCCAGCCAGACCCCGCACAGCACGAGCGTCGTCGTGCGCATTCGCGTGTGGTAGACGTGCCGCATCCGATACGCCAGCTTCTGCAGACGAGTCTGCGGCTCGACGACGGGCGACGGGCCCGTCGTCGGCATGGCGCCGGTGATGGGGTTGCGTCCGCTCGGTGTCGGGTCGATCATTCAGCACCGCCTTCGATCCGGTCGTTCGATGCGGTGGCTTCGGCCGACGTGGCGTCGACGCCGTGCTGCCACAACCCGAACACGATCTCCGACCGCAGAGCCCGGCCGACACCAAACTGCTGTCCGGGCAGGGTGCGGGCGACGATGCGCACGGTCAGCGAGTCGAGTTCGAGGTTGATGACCCCGAGCGGGGTGGGCTCGTCGAGCATCAGGCGGTGCCACTTGGGGTCGGCGTAGAAGCGGCGGCCCACCTCGCGGAGGGTCTCGTTGACGACGTTGATGTCGGCGTCGGCGGGCACGGGGACGTCGACGACGGCGCGCGCCCAGTCCTTCGACAGGTTCGTCGACTTGATCATCTGCCCGTTGGGAACGGTGATCAACTCACCGTCCGAACTGCGCAGGCGAGTCGCACGGAGGGTGACGTCCTCAACAGTGCCTTCGGCGTCGCTGCCGGACACCGACAGCTTCACCACGTCGCCGTACCCGTACTGGTGCTCGGCGATGATGAAGAAGCCCGCCAGCACGTCCTGCACGATGCGCTGCGCACCGAATCCCAGCGCGGCGCCGAGCACCGCGCTCAGTCCGACGAGGCTGGATGTGGTGACCCACGACGACAGCAACCGCAGCCCCACCACCACAACGACGATCGCGATGAGAGTCCACGCCACGACGTCGACGAGCGCCCGACGATGCTTCATGTCCTCGGACTGGACGATGTCGTCACTGTTCTCGAAGCGCGTCACCGTGCGTTGCGAGTACTTGTCGGCGGCCCAGCGGATGCAGCGCACGACCAACAATGCGCCGACGATCCACAGCAGAATGCTGACGAAGTCGACGGCGAGCCACTTCTCCCAATCGCGCATCCACGACGGGAGCCCAAGAGTGTCGACGAGATAGGTGACCGGCGGCGTCATCGGCGACCCTTACGAGTTCTCGTCCATCCGCCAGCGGATGCCCGCTTCGATGAACTGGTCGAGGTCGCCGTCGAGCACCCCACTGGGGTTATTCGACTCGACGTTGGTCCGCAGGTCCTTGACCATCTGGTATGGGTGCAGAACGTATGAGCGCATCTGGTTGCCCCAGCTCGCGCCGGTGTCGCTCTTGAGCGCGTCCATCTGGGCGCGTTCCTCGAGTCGCTTGCGTTCGAGGAGCTTGGCCTGCAGGACGCGCATCGCGGCGGCCTTGTTCTGGAGCTGACTCTTCTCGTTCTGACAGGTCACAACGATTCCGGTCGGCACATGCGTCAAACGGACGGCCGAGTCGGTGGTGTTGACCGACTGTCCACCGGGGCCCGACGAGCGGTACACGTCCACGCGGAGGTCGTTCTCGTCGATGTCGATGTGGTCGGTGGTCTCCACCACTGGCAGCACCTCGACCTCGGCGAACGACGTCTGGCGCCGCCCCTGATTGTCGAAGGGACTGATGCGGACGAGACGGTGTGTGCCCTGCTCCACCGAGAGGGTGCCGTACATGTACGGCGCCTTGATCGCGAAGGTCGCCGACTTGAGGCCTGCCTCTTCCGCGTACGACGTGTCGTATACCTCGACCGAATGGCCGTGCTGTTCAGCCCAGCGGATGTACATGCGCATCAGCATCTGCGCCCAGTCCGCGGCGTCGACACCGCCGGCCCCAGATCGGATGTTGACCAGTGCTTCACGGGGGTCGTACTCGCCCGCGAGCATCGTCTTGACCTCCATCGCCTCGATGTCGCGGCGCAGGTCGGCGCGCTCGGCGTCGGCATCGGCGACGGCGGCGGTGAGCGCCTCACCCTCTTCGGACTCGGCGAGCTCGTACAGGACCGGCAGGTCGTCGAGTCGCGACCGGAGCTCGGTGACGCGGCGCAGTTCGCTCTGAGCGTGAGACAGCTCGCTCGTCACCTGCTGCGCATGATCCTGGTTGTTCCAGAGATCGGGGTCGGACGCCTGCATCTCCAACTCGTCGATGCGGCGGCGAAGTTCGTCGAGATCGACCACCTTCTCGACGGTGGTCAAGGTGGCGTCAAGCGATTCGAGGTCGGCAGAGGCTTCGGGATGCACCCGGCAAGCCTACCGAATCGCCTCAGCCTGCCGAGTCGGCGAGTGTCCCGAAACGCCAGGTGGCATCCTCTTTACCCGGCTTGTAGATCACTGATCGGTCGTCGCCGGACTGCGGCACCCGCGCTCCGGACGGGAGACGGACCCGGCCGTACACCTCCACGGCCGCCGCACCAGGGCCGACGACCATCCCGGTGACGGTACAGGTGCGCTCGCCGTTGCGGTCGATCGCACCGGCGGCGGCGCTGACGATCGTCATGGTGCCCTCGACGTACCCCTGGGCCTCGCTGTATCCGCCACCGAGTCTTGTTCCGCGTCGGTTGAACACCATTGACAGCGCACTGACGATGAGCAGCGCGGTGAACAGCACGGGGATCCACGTCGGCATGTGCTCAACCCTACCTGCGCGACCTGCGTCGTTCCTCGGTAGCGTCGACCCCGTGGTTACCACCTTCGAGGGTTCCGAATATGCGTCCGATCTGGCTCTCGCGCGCGAGCTGGCCGACGCCGCCGATGCACTGACGTCCGACCGTTTCGGCGCGCTCGATCTGCGGGTCGACTCCAAGCCTGACCTGACACCGGTCTCGGACGCCGATCTCGCCTGCGAACGTCTCCTGCGCGACGCGCTCGCCGCAGCGCGCCCCGACGACGCCGTGCTCGGCGAGGAGTTCGGTGGCGAGCAGGTTCTACGCGGCCGCCAATGGGTGATCGACCCGATCGACGGGACTAAGAACTTCGTCCGCGGAGTGCCCGTCTGGTCCACGCTCATCGCGTTGCTCGTCGACGGAGTCCCGGTCGTCGGCGTGGTGAGCGCACCGGCGTTGAACCGCCGGTGGTGGGCGTCGGCCGGCGCGGGCGCGTTCACCTCGCACGACGGCGCACAGCGCCGCATCACGGTGTCGCAGGTCGGCGACCTG
>JASLJL010000433.1 GCA_030152405.1 Gordonia sp. (in: high G+C Gram-positive bacteria)
CTCGACGATCTCGATGAGCTTCGTCGGATTGGAGTCGAGGTCGACCATGTTCCCGGCTTCCTTGGCGGCCTGGGTGCCCGTGTTCATGGCCACGCCCACGTCCGCCTGGGCCAGCGCCGGGGCGTCGTTGGTGCCGTCGCCATGACCGGTGACGGCACCAACGACGCACCCGCCCTCGCACAGGCCGACGTCGGACTCGCGATGAACACGGGAACGTCGGCGGCAAAAGAGGCCGGCAACATGGTCGATCTCGACTCCGATCCCACCAAGCTCATCGAGGTGGTCGGCATCGGCAAACAGCTGCTCATCACCCGAGGCGCGTTGACGACGTTCTCGCTGGCCAACGACCTGGCGAAGTACTTCGCGATTCTGCCGGCTCTGTTCTCGACGGTGTACCCGCAGCTCGACGCCCTCAACGTGATGCACCTGCACTCCGCGCAGTCGGCGATCGTGTCGGCGGTCGTGTTCAACGCGCTGGTGATCGTCGCGCTGATCCCGCTGTCGCTGCGAGGTGTCACCTATCGCGCCGTCTCGCCTGCACGACTGCTGCGTCGAAACCTGCTGATCTATGGCGTCGGCGGTGTGATCACACCGTTCATCGGCATCTGGCTCATCGACCTGCTGGTCCGCCTCCTACCCGGAATGGGATGAGAACAATGAAGAACCTCCTGACCGGACTCGCACGACAGTTCGTCGTCGGTCTCATCGTGCTCGGCGGCCTCACTCTCGTCGTCGGCGTCGCCTACCCGGCGGCGGTCTGGGCCGTGTCCCGAATCGACTCCGACGGCGCCGAAGGCTCACAGATCCACGATGCGAAGGGCTGCGTCGTCGGATCGGAACTCCTCGGCGTCGATCAGCACGCAGCCCCGGGACAGCCGGACAAGTACCTCCACGCGCGCTTCGCGGGCGGCGTCGACGACCCGACGGCCGCGGGCGATCCGGCGTCGTCCGGTGCGAGCAACCTCGGCCCGAACAACACCGATCTCGTAGCGATCATCAAGGCACGACGGGCCGTGGTCGCCGAACGGGAGGGCGTCCGACCCGATCAGGTGCCCGCCGACGCCGTCACGCGATCCGGTTCGAGCCTCGACCCGGGCATCTCACCCGCTTACGCCGACCTGCAGGCGCCCCGCATCGCGCGGACCACCGGACTGTCGATCGAGCGGGTGCGACAGATCATCGGCGACAACACCGACGGCCGCCAACTCGGCTTCCTCGGGGAACCGACCGTGAATGTCGCGCGCGTCAACGCCGCGCTCGGCCTGACCGGCCCCGACTGTCGATAATCTTGATGCCATGACCGCCACGACTCGAGGCCAGCTCGAGGTGTTCCTCGGGTGCGCCCCCGGGGTCGGGAAGACATACGAGATGTTGGCGACGGCCCGCGGTCTCCGCGACGAGGGCGTCGACGTGGTGGTCGGCGTCGTCGAGACACACGGTCGGGCCGCCACCGCGTCGATGGTCGACGGTCTGGAGGTGATCCCGCGCATCAGCGTCGACTACCGCGGGACCACCCTCGACGAGATGGACCTCGCCGCGGTCCTCGAACGACGTCCGGCCGTGGTGCTCGTGGACGAACTCGCCCACACGAACGCTCCGGGCCTGGCCAACACCAAGCGGTGGGAGGACATCGACGTCCTCCTCGACGCGGGGATCGACGTCCTCTCGACGGTCAACATCCAGCACCTCGAGAGCCTGAACGACGTGGTCGCGCAGATCACCGGGATCACCCAGCACGAGACCGTGCCGGACGCCGTCGTCCGGGCGGCCGATCAGATCGAGCTCGTCGACATCGAACCCCGGGCGCTGCGCCAACGGTTGTCGGCGGGCAAGGTGTACGACGCCGCCCGGATCGACGACGCCCTCGGCAACTTCTTCCGGCAGGGCAATCTGACGGCGCTGCGGGAACTGGCACTGCTGTGGCTGGCCGACCGGGTGGACGAGAAACTCGCCGTGTACCGGTCGGCGAATGCCATCACCGACACGTGGGAGGCCCGCGAGCGGGTGGTCGTCGCCGTGACCGGCGGAGCCGAGAGCAGCACGTTGATCCGTCGCGCCAGCCGGATCGCCTCGCGGTCGAGTGCCGAGCTGCTGGTGGCGCACGTCGTCCGAGGCGACGGGCTCGCCGACAGCGGATCCGGTGATCTCACCGGACTGCGGACGCTCGCCACAGACCTCGGCGCGCGGGTGCACACCGTGGTCGGCGACGACGTCGCGTCGACCCTCCTCGACTTCGCGCGCGCCACCAATGCGACACAACTGGTGCTCGGGACATCGCGCCGGTCGCGGTGGAGTCGGATGTTCGACGAAGGCGTCGGGGCCCGAGTGGTGCACGACAGCGGCCGCATCGACGTGCACATGGTGACGCACGACGAGGCCAAACCGCGTAATCCGTTCGACATCCGAGAGACCAGATTTCACCGGCCGCTGAGCTGGGTGTTCGCGCTGGTCGTCCCGGCAGTCGTCACCGGCGTCGTCTCCGCGGCCGACACGTGGCTCGGATTCGCGAGCGAGTCGTCGTTGTTCTTCGTGGGCGTGCTGGCCGTCGCGATGCTCGGCGGCGTGGCGCCCGCGGCGCTGTCGGCGATCGCGTCCGGACTGCTCCTGAACTTCTTCTTCGCCGACCCGCGTCTGACGTTCACGATCGCCGAACCGGACAACGTGATCACACTCGCCGTGATGCTGCTGATCGCGATCGCCGTCGCCGCCCTCGTCGACTCGGCGACCGTCCGACGCGTCCAGGCGCAGCGGGCGAGCCGTGACGCGGAGCTGCTGGCGCTGTTCTCCGGGGCGGTGCTCGACGGCGCAGGCGTCGCGGACTTGCTGGAACGAGTACGCGGGACATATCTGCAGACGGCGGTGTGGATCGAGAACGACGCAGGCGTCGTCGCGTCCGTCGGCGGTGAGCCGACCGAGCATCCCGACACCGTGTGCCCGGCGTACGACGGCGCATACCGACTCAACCTGGCGGGCTCGTCGATCGACGCCCGCGACCGGCAGGTCTTGACGGCCGTGGCGAACCAGGTCGCCTCTGCCGCGGAACGCGACAGGCTCGCGGCAGAAGCTGCACTCGCCGACGAAGTCGCCCGGACCGATGAACTCCGACGAGCCCTGCTGTCTGCGGTCAGTCACGATCTCCGGACTCCGTTGGCGGCCGCCAAAGCCTCCGCGTCGAGTCTGCGCAGCGCAGACGTGACGTTCTCGGCGGAGGACACCGCAGAACTCCTCGCGACGGTCGACGAGTCGCTCGACCAGCTGTCCGCGCTGGTCGGAAACCTGCTCGACTCGTCGCGGCTCGCGGCGGGAGTGGTCCGACCGCAGCTGCGGCCGACCTTTCTCGCCGAGGTGATCCACCGCGCGACCGCCGCCGTCGCCTTGCGCGACCCGGCGGCGGTCGACATCCCCGTCGTCATCGATCAGGCGTGGGCCGTCACCGACGCCGGACTCCTCGAACGGGCCCTTGCGAACCTCATCGACAACGCGCTCCGTCATGGATCGCGCGACGTCGAGATCCGCTCCGAAGTGACGGTCGACGACAACGGCGACCCGCGCTGCCTGATCCGCGTGATCGACCACGGTGAGGGCATCCCGACCGACGAGGTGAATCGCGTGTTCGTGCCGTTCCATCAGTACGGAGATCAGAACCGCAACACCTCGGGTGTCGGACTGGGCCTGTCCGTCGCGAGCGGGTTCGTCACCGCCGTCGGAGGCACGTTGTCGGTCGCGACCACGCCGGGTGGAGGTGCGACGATGGTCGTCGATCTGCCCGTCGGAGAGGAGTCCTGATGTCCGCCGGACATGTGCTTGTGGTCGACGACGAGCCGCAGCTGCTGAGGGCCCTGCGGATCAACCTGCGCGCCAGGGGATTCGAGGTGACGACCGCGTCCAACGGGGCCGGTGCGCTCGAGGCGGCTTCGAAAGTGTCCCCGGACGTCGTCATCCTCGACCTCGGTCTCCCCGACATGGACGGCTTCACCGTCCTGCACGGTCTGCGGGGGTGGAGCACTGTCCCGGTGATCGTGCTGTCCGCCCGGACGGACGCCGGCGACAAGGTGACCGCGCTCGACGCGGGCGCCGACGACTACGTGACGAAGCCGTTCGGCATGGAGGAACTCCTGGCCCGACTGCGCGCCGCGATCCGCCGGGGCGCCTCGGCTGCGCCGGCTCCGTCGCCTGTCGTCGAGGCCGGGTCGATTCACGTGGACCTCGCGGGCACGCGGGTGCTGCGCGACGGCGAACCGGTCCGGTTGACCCCGACCGAGTGGGGAATCCTCGAACTGCTCGTCCGCGCCGACGGCAACCTGGTCAGCCAGCGGGAGATCCTCGGCGCGGTGTGGGGACCGACGTACGTGAACCAGACCAACTACCTCCGCGTCTATCTCGCCGGCCTGCGGCGCAAGCTGGAGGACGATCCGTCCAATCCTCGCCATCTCATCACCGAGGCGGGCATGGGCTACCGCTTCCTCCGCTGATCCCTCTCCCGTTCCGCGAGCCCGTCCAGTTCCCCGAGCGAAGTCGAGGGGCCTGCGTACCCTGCAGGTATGAGCGAAAAAGTGGGCACGATCGCCGAATCCACCTACGTCATGCTGACCACGTACCGGAAGAACGGTGCAGCGGTAGCGTCGCCGCTGTGGGCCGCGCGGGACGGCGACGACCTCGTGATGTGGACCGTCGGCGATTCGTGGAAGGTGAAACGCCTGCGCCGCGACAACCGGGTGCTCGTGCAGGCCTGCGACGCCCGCGGCAAGAAGACGTCGGGGCCCGAGGTCGCGGGCGTCGGCGAGGTGATCGACGATTCGTCGCACGCGGCCGAGCTGATCGTCAAGAAGTACGGGATCCTCGGTCGCCTCACGGTGTGGGGCTCGAAGATCCGCCGCGGATCGGGCGCGACCGTGGAGATCCGCGTACGCGACGTGGTCTGACGCGACACGAAAATGTAGTCCGAATGGACTAATGCGTGGTGTACGCCACTTCTGCGGTGTTTGCTCGTCTCATGAAGTTCGACGATCGGGACGATGCGCCGGTCCGCGAAGTACGCCGTTTCCGTGCCGTGTGGACGGGCGTCATGGTCGGATCGGTGCTGGTCATGACCGGTGTCGCCGCGGTCGCGGTGGTGTGGGCCGCGCCCGCGTGGCATCACGCGGCGGGCGCGTTCCCCGGCGAGGGACTGCGGTGGTTCCTCGTCGGCGCAGTCATCGCAGGCGTGGTCCCGGTGCTCGTCCACATCGCCGCGCGCAGGCACCCGTCAGCGCTCCTCGACCGAATCGACGTCGGCGTGACCGTGGTGGGCGTCGCCGCTCTGGTGGCGATCGTGATCGGGACCGGGCAGGAGCGGCGGGCGACGTCGGCAGTCCAGTCGCTTCCGGGCGTCGTCGGGGTCGGACGCGTGCTGATCTTCGTCTGCCTGCTGGGCGCGATCATCGGGGTGGTGAACCTCCTGGCTCGACGAGCCCTGGTCGAGCACCGGAATCGCCATCGTCTGCGCAGGAGGTTCATGGCGGCGTTCGTGGCCGCGGCCGCCATTCTGGCGAGCGTGGCGGCCGTCGTCGCGTGGCCGCACGGCACATCGCCCGCGGTCGACGAGTCGACGACGCGCGGCGTCGGATGGGTGCCGCAGGGATTTCAGAACGACGTCCGACGCGTCGACTGGCACCCGACGCTGCGGCCGGGGGACTGGACGTCGCTGACCCCGGCCCCGATCGCGGGTGGTTTCGCCGTCGCCGACGACACGTCGGTGACGGCGTTCGTCGGTGCGACGCAGTCCTGGAGGGTCACGTTCCAGCGGCCGGTGATCGGGCTGTGGGGGCCGGCCGTCGACGCGTCGAACAGTGCGTCGCCGGTTGTCGTCCAGGTACGCGACGTCGGCACCCGGACGTTGCTGACCTACGGATTGGACGGCGGCGGCGGGCGGATCATCTGGGTGACGGATGCCGTCGGCGAGATCAGGGCGGGGCGCTTCGACGATACGGGCGCGATGGTCCTGACCTGGAAGGACGATCAGAGCTCGGCCGTCGCTGAGCTGAGCATGGCCGACGGCGCCTACACCGAGAGGGTGTCGGTCCCGGCGCCGGACAGTCAGTGCGAGCGGCCCGGACGGTTCGACTTCGTCGACGGGGCGGTCGCGCTTCCGGTGGTGTGCGGCCACGGACTCCGAACCGTCGACGCCTACAGCTACTCGACCGGGGAGCGAGTGCGCACGTACACCGGGCGCGACTTCGGCGCCCCGGACGCGGGCGTGCGGGTGAGCGCGTCGGTCGGCAGTGTCGCGGCCTTCGCGGTCGAAGACGGCGAGAGTCGGCGGAACGTCTTCGTGCCGGCCCGGGGGACCGTCGCGCCGGACGAGCTCTCGGTGGGATGGACGGTGACCGGTCTGTCTAGGACGAAC
>JASLJL010000139.1 GCA_030152405.1 Gordonia sp. (in: high G+C Gram-positive bacteria)
CATCTGACTACGGATCAGAAGGTTAGGGGTTCGAATCCCTTCGGGCGCACCAGCATTGAGAAATCCCCTCCGGTTATCCGGAGGGGATTTCTGCGTTCCGCGGCCGCGTCTCAGGCATCGCACGTGACCGACGTCACGTCAAATTAGCCAATTGTTAGCTGTACATCCCGTGTCGGATATGTGACTCTTAGCGAGTCGGGCGGGGAGTCCGACACTTCTGACTAGGGGGAAATATGAAGAATCGTCTGGTTGCCGTCCTGCTCGCCTTCGCGGCAGTGTTCGGATTCCTCGCCGTGGGGGCGGGCACCTCGGGGGAGGCTTCGGCCGCCGTCGTCCGCGACACCGGATCGCGCGTGTTCGTCGTATTCACCAAGGCTGAGACCAAGCATCTCGCGCGTTCAGGCATCGCGGGCATCGCCGACCATCCCGCTGTTGTGTCGTCGTACTACGTCTCGCCGGACGCGAAGTCGCGCGACGCGAAGCTCGTCTACGTGCGCGGCCGCGGCTACGTGCACCTGACCACCGCGAATCGTCTGGTCCGCGAGGCCGCCGCGCACAACGGCAACGTGTGGATCAGCTACAACAAGACTCGCCCTCGCCCGTTCACTCTGTGGACGCGCTGGTGATCAGCGACTGACCGTCCTTCACGGCATCATCGGGCCGGAGTCCTTCGGGGACTCCGGCCCGATTTCGTTCGTGCCGACGGGGCGTCAGGTCAGCAGTCACCGAAGAATCCACTGCCTCGACGAGAGCGTAAGTGCTGCGGGTTGAGAGGGCGGGGAGCGAATCCGTGCCGCGTAGGGTGTGTGGCGTGGAATCGGGAGAGTGGAACAGGCGGCCCGGGTACCGGCCGCCGATGGCTGCGGGGCAGCAGTATCCTGCCCTCGGCTACGCTCCCGACGGCACTGCTCGGCTCGGCTACCAGCCGGGACCGCGTGGCGAGTTCCCCTCCGAACAGGCGGCGCAGGCCGGTGGCCCGCCGCCGGAAGCGCCCGTGGACACGCCGCCGCCGATTTCGCCGCCACCGAACTCCCCGTTGCGGGTCACGCTCGGGATTCTCGCGGTGGTCGCGCTGGTGCTCGGCGTCGTGGGGGTGCTGAAGCTGATGGGCGGCGACAACGGAGACGACATCCCCACGCGCGCCGCGCCACCGGCGACGCAGAACACCGACGATCCGTACTTGCCGAAGTCGATCACCCCCACCGAGACCGTTCCCGGCGAGTCGCGGCGGCCGGTGCCGGGCACCGGCGTGCAGGCTCAGGTGACCGTCGAAGGCGCGCCGGGAACCATGATCGTCTACTCCGACGCAGGCCGAGTACGTGTCGGCAGATTGAGCTCCGACCGGTGGGAGCAGACTGTCTCGACGTCGGGAGGCGGTCTGATCAGTGTCAACGCAGTCGCCGCCGCGGGGTCGGGTGCGTCGTGCACCATCACCGTCGACGGGACCGTCCTGGCCCACGAAGAAGTGTCCGCAGGCGATTCGTCCGGCGTTGTGGTCTGCCGAGCGACGGCCTGAAAGCTAACGTAGAGACGTGACTTCCTCCGACACGGGGGCCGACGCCGGCTCCAAGACGATGTTCACCTGGCGCAGCCCCGACGGGGGACGGCTCGAACAGGTGCGCCTGAAGACCGGCGGCGGCCGTCTTCGCGCCTACGGCCGGATCATCGCGGCGGCCGACGCCGACACCGAGGCGTACTCGGCGTCGTACGAATTGGTCACCAACGACATCGGGGTCACTCGACGGATCTCCGTCCGGGTGATTCGAGCGGGCGGCGAGGGCCAGCTCGACCTGAGTCGTGACATGGACGGCAAATGGATGGTCCAGACCGGCGACAGCACCGTGCAGAGCGAGTTCGGCGGCGCCGAAGCGGTCGACGTGCTGGGGTCGCCTTTCTTCAAGACACTGCCGATCAACCGGTTCAAGCTGATCGAGGGCGGTTCCGCCGAGAGCGTTCCGCTCGTCAGCCTGCGGCTCCCCACGTTCAACATCGAGGGTGCGCGAGCCGACTACACCGTCGCCGACGGACGGCTCACCGTGACCTCCGACGGGCAGACCAGCGAGCTGACCATCGACGACGAGGGCGTGGTCCTCGACTACGTCGGCCGGGCCACCCGCATCATCTGAGCGTCACCCGAGCCAGACGCGCGCCTGGTGCGCCTGGCGTCGCAGTTCCTGCTGCCATCCGTCGTCCCCCACGGTGACGTCGGTGATCGGGACCGGAGCGGCTCCCGCGATCTCCTCGTAGCGGAGTCGTGCCCGGTGACCGGACTCCACGAGGGCTGCGACATCACCGTGGTCGCGGAGCTGATCGCGTGCGGCGACGAGCAGATCGATCGTCTCGCTCAGAGTGTTCAACAGGGCGATGGAGTTCGCCTCGAGCATGGCGCGCTGAAGATCGGGAGCCGTTCCCGCGACGCGTGTGCCGTCGCGGAAGCTGCCCGCGGCGAGACGCAGAGACAACGCACTCTCACCCGCTCCGACAGCGGCCGTCACCGCCGCCGTCAGATGCGGGTTGTGCGAGATGGCGGCCGCTGCGCGATCGTGGGCGTCGTTCGCCGCGGGCACGATGTACGAGCCCGCGGCCCGCGCGATCGCGGCGACGGCGAGCCAGTCCTCGGCTTCGGTGTCGTCGTGCGTGGTCACCATCCACATCGCGTCCTCGAACAGCGACGGGTCGGTGGCCTCCCAGCCCGAGAAGGCGGTACCCGCCATCGGGTGGCCGCCCACGTACCGGCCGCCGGGATGGTGGTGTGCCACGATCCGCGCGACCTCCTCCTTGACGCTCACCACATCGGTCAACAGGCAGTCCGGAGCATGCGCGGCGACGGCGTCGACGATCGGCCCGAGGGTCGTGACCGGCGTCGCCAGCACGATCACCGCATCGACTGCGGCGGCGCGCGTCAGGGTGGTGGTGAGGTCGGTCGACGCGTCGTACCCGTCCGCGAGCGCCGCGTCGACGGTCGCCGACGAACGGTTGTAGCCGAAGACGTCCTCGCGGTCGACGGCGAGTCTGCGGAGCAGGGATCCGCCGATGAGGCCGAGGCCGAGAATGCAGACGGGACGCGACGATGCGGTGGACACGCCTTCAAGCGTGGCATACCCGGGCGTAATCCGACTTGGGAGAGTGTCGAAAAGCGGCTACCGTGGCGGGCATGGCCAAGCCTGTCGCCGAGAGCGATTACACCGACGTCGACGGCTTCGCAGTGGCCGTCGTCCTCAGTGAGTCCGGCTGGAAGGTGACGGCCCTCAAACCGTCGGCACTCGACAGCCTCGACGACGCCGAGCTCCAGCTGCGTGAACTCCGGGTGGCCGGCGCCGTCTTCGGTCTCCTCGACGTGGACGACGAATTCTTCATCATCGTCCGCCCGTCGCCGTCTGGTGCTCGTCTCCTGATCTCCGACGCCACGGCCTCCGTCGACTACGACATCGCCGTCGACGTCCTCGACGCGTTGAACGTCGAAGTGCCAGACCTCGATCCCGACGACATCGACGACGTCGACCCGTGGGAGGAGGGCGACCTCGCGATCCTCGCCGACCTCGGCCTGCCCGATGCCGTGATGAGCGTGATCGTCGGAGACACCGACCTCTACGCCGACGAGCAGCTCGGCATGGTCGCCGCGCGCCTGGGCTTCGCCGACGAGCTGGCTGCCGTCCTCGACGACCTCGGTCACTGACCGGCGCGATGGTCCCCGATCGCGGCGCCGTGCAGCGCGACGCGGAGGCGCTGATGCGTCTCGCGTTGGACGCCGCCCACGACGTGGGTCCCGACGACGTCCCGATCGGTGCGGTGATCGTCGCGCCCGACGGCTCGGTGCTCGCATCCGCCGCGAACCGTCGCGAGGCGGATGGCGACCCGACCGCCCACGCTGAGGTCCTGGCGTTGCGCGAAGCGACCCGCAAGCACGGCGACGGCTGGCGGCTCGAAGGGTGCACCCTGGCGGTGACCGTCGAACCGTGCACGATGTGCGCGGGGGCGATCGGGCTGGCGCGAGTGTCCCGCGTCGTGTTCGGTGCGTGGGAGCCGAAGACGGGCGCGGTCGGCTCGCTGTGGGATGTCTTGCGCGACCCGCGGCTCGTCCATCGACCGGAAGTCCTGGGCGGGGTTCTCGACGCCGAATGTGCTGCGCTCGTCACCGACTTCTTCGCTGCGCGGCGCTGAATCTGCGGCACACTGGAGGGGCGGGCGCACAGCCCATCAGGACTCCGGAAGGAAACGTCATGTCTGATCCGATGGACAAGGTCAACGAGGTCGTCGATGTCGTTCGCGGCAAGGTCAACGAGATCGCCGACAGTGAGCAGGTGAAGGCCGCCGTCGACACCGCCCGAACCAAGTTCGACGAGATCGCCGCCAATGAGCACGTCCAGGGCGCCGTCAACACGGCTATGGGCAAGGTCAGCGAGATCGCCGCCAATGAGCACGTCCAGAACGCCGTCAACACGGCGATCGGCAAGGTCAACGAGGTCGCGGCGAACGAGCAGGTGCAGAGCGCCGTGAACACCGCGGTCGGCAAGGTGAGCGAGTTCGCCGACAAGCTGACCGGTGGAGGCTCCGGTGGCGCCGGCGGCGCCGGACCGTCGACCGACAAGTAGTCGAACTTCACGGAAATAGGGTCTGACCAGCAGATTTCGTGCTAGGAGGCAGCTGCCGTATAGTTCTTCCCGGTGGCGTGTCCGAGCGGCCGAAGGTGCGACACTCGAAATGTCGTGTGTAGTAACCCTGCACCGGGGGTTCAAATCCCTCCGCCACCGCTCGAGGCCCCCGATCTGCACTGCAGGTCGGGGGCCTTTTCCACGCTCAGGCCGGTTCAGTAGAGCGCGGCGTGGGCAGTAATTGGTCAGGTGAAGTCCCCTTATTGTCCAACTGTGACTGCCCGGACTGCGAGCGACGGACTAACGACCATTCGCCTACTTCTTGGGTCGCTGAGCGCTCTTCGCTTCGCGTCACGGACATGCCAAGTTCAGTGCGGACGGCGGCAGCGTGGGCGCCGGGGGAGCACCACTGCTTCGCGGCGAAGTCGTTCAAGGCACGGTCGTCGTCGGTTACGCGATCCACTCCGTGTCGGCGAGCGCGTCCTCGATCGCACCGGTGACCAGTAGGGCGATCCAGGTGGTGGGCTCATCAGTGACTCCTTCGTTCGGTTCCGGCGGTTCCGGTCGTGTCCCTCGGGCAACTATTGCTATACAGTGCTAAACGAATGACGCCCCCGACCAGTGGTCGGGG
>JASLJL010000140.1 GCA_030152405.1 Gordonia sp. (in: high G+C Gram-positive bacteria)
AGGATCGCCGAGATCGGCACGCCCTGCGGGTCGTCCCACTCCGGAGCCAGCGTCGGGCACTGCGACATCGGGGTGCAGTAGCGGGAGTTCGGGTGAGCGGCCTTCGCGCCGGACTCGGGGGTCCAGTCGTCGCCGCGCCAGTCGATCAGGTGCTCGGGGGCGTCGCCGATGCCCTCCCACCAGACGTCGCCGTCGTCGGTGCGCGCGACGTTCGTGTAGAGGGTGTTGCCCGCCTCGATGGTCTTCATGGCGATGGGGTTGGAGTCCATGCCGGTGCCGGGTGCGACGCCGAAGAAGCCGAACTCCGGGTTGACGGCGTACAGGCGGCCGTCCTCACCGAAGCGCATCCAGGCGATGTCGTCGCCGACGGTCTCGGCGCGCCAGCCCGGCAGGGTCGGCAGGATCATCGCGAGGTTGGTCTTGCCACACGCCGACGGGAACGCGGCGGCGACGTAGTAGACCTTCTCCTCGGGCGAGATGAGCTTGAGGATGAGCATGTGCTCGGCCAGCCAGCCCTCGTCGTGTGCCATGGCCGACGCGATGCGCAGCGCGTAGCACTTCTTGCCCAGGAGCGCATTGCCTCCGTAACCCGAGCCGTACGACCAGATCACACGGTCCTCGGGGAACTGGACGATGTACTTCTCAGGGTTGCACGGCCACGGGACGTCGGCCTGGCCGGGCTCGAGCGGCGCGCCGACGGTGTGGAGAGCCTTCACGAAGAAGCCGTCGTCGCCGAGCGTCTTGATGACCTCGGGACCGACGCGAGTCATGATCCGCATCGACAGGACGACGTACTCGGAGTCGGTCAGCTCGACGCCCAGCTTCGGGTCGTCGGAGCCGAGCGGGCCCATGCAGAACGGGACCACGTACATGGTGCGGCCGCGCATCGACCCGCGGTACAGGTCGGTCATCGTCGCACGCATCTCGTCCGGGTCCACCCAGTTGTTGGTGGGTCCGGCGGCTTCTTCAGTCTTCGAGCAGATGAAGGTGCGGGACTCGACGCGGGCGACGTCGGCGGGATCGGACAGAGCCAGGAACGAGTTCGGCTTCTTGTCGTCGTTCAGCTTCACCATCGTGCCGGCCTCGACCAACTGGGTGGTGAGGCGGTCCCACTCCTCGTCGCTGCCGTCCGACCAGACGACCCGATCCGGCTGCGTCAGCTCAGCGACTTCGGCGACCCAGGCGAGCAGCCCGGGGTGGGTGGTCGGGGCGTTCCCGGGTTCGAGGCCGGGAATGGTCGCAGCGGTCATGCGGAGCTCCTTGGTAACGGCGGTGCCTGCGCACCGTTGCTCACCGGGCGCAGTTGTCCACGAGGATACGCGCTCCTAACGGACATCCGGCAGTCGGGACAGCGAGGAATCCGTCACTCAAGCCGACCGAGTGACGTAGGACTCCATGGAAGGCTCTCCCGGTCGGCGTCGACCACCCGGACCGTCCCGTCCGGACGCAACTCGGTGAGGCGGTCCACCCGACCGTCTCCGTCCGTGTCGGTGAGCACCACGTGATCACCGTCGAGCTCGCTCGTCACCGAGTCGGCGACACCGTCGCCGTCGGCGTCCAGATCGGCGGGTCCGAGGTCCCACAGTGATCCGTCGTCGTACGTCCACAACGAGTCGGCGGGGTCCGGGGTGACCTCGTCGGGATCTGACACGAACCAGTCGTCCATCAGCGCCTTTCTCGTCCCTCATAAGGTTAGACGCGCCGGGCGGCCGTTCGGTTCCATATCTCCCGGCCGGCGTGCGCCTCGACCGCCGCGACCCGGGCGACGAGCCGATGTTCGAGCGCGGTCCGCGACAGTCCGACGGTGTCGACCGTCCATCGTCGCAGCGCGGTGCGCGCGCCCGCCGTGCGCCGGACCCCGACGACCCACGCGGCGAGGAGGAGACCGACGGCCGCCGTCACGACGCCGCCGAGGAACCAACCCTCGACGATCGGCGCCACCAGCATCCGACCCGCTCCGAACCCCGCGGTGACTCCCAGCAACAGGACCAGAGCGTCCTCGGCGCCTCCGGAGCGTCGGGGCGGCGCCTGGATGGACGCGGCCACGGGCCCGACCGGAACGTCGGCGGTGTCCATGCCCGGCAGGCCGATCGCCGCAACGCGCCTGACGTGCCGGATCCGTTCGTCGAGCGTCGTCTCGGCGACCGCCGACACCGCGTCCAACGACTCGACGACCCACGCGCAGTACGCGTCGTTATCGCGTCGGCGCACCCGCGAGCACGCCTGATCGGCGGAGACCGCCAACGCCTGCGCCGACTCACGAGCCGCGGTGACCGCCTCCGTGCGCGCAGCCGCGAGTCCCGCCCGAAGTCCCGTGAGCCGCTCCGAACGCCCCGGCCCGGGCTCCGACCTCGGTGCAGCGGACGACGGTGCAGCGGAAGACGCGACAGCCGGGAGCGGACGCATCGCGGTCGGCGACGACCGGGCGCCGCGGACCGGCGGACCGGTGTCTGGATGTCCGCACCACTCGACGAGATCGTCGACGCCTGCACCGTCGGCGACCGACACCGCGAACAGCGCGAGACGACGGTCCGGGTCGAGCGCCTCTCGCGCGCGGGCCGCCGCAGCGGGCCAGTCCGGATCGCGTTCGGCGTCACAGATCACCAGCGCTGTCGGCACTGCGTCGTCGGCCGAGCTGTCGAGGGCCTCGAACTCCTCCGATCCGACGTCGGACGTCGGATCGATCACCAGGATCGCCGCGTGGCATCCGGTCGTGTCGACGTCCACCCCGCGCGCGACGATCAGGTCGGCGAGCCGGTCGGCGCCGATACCCGCGACCGCGACCCCGGTCATGACGCCGCCCCGCGCAGGATCGCTTCCGCCAGGTCTCGGTCCGATCCCCGAGCGGCGGCGAGTCGCAGTTCGGCGCGGAGCCTGCGGTCCCGCGCCAGCCCGACCTCGGTGGACGCCGCCCGGATCGCCGGAGCGAGTGCATCGATTCCGCTGATCTCCCGCAGCCGCGCGGCGAGGTCGTCCGCCGTGGGCTCGTCGAGATCTCGGGCGCAGGCCGCCGCGGCGCACCCGAAGCGGCGCAGCACGTCGACGTCCACCGGATCCCGGGTGAGCGCGACGACATCGGACGGCCCGACAGTCGCCGATGCGAGCAGCCCCGACACCGGGTGGACGGGCACACCGAGGCGGGCTGCCGCACGCTCCGCGAGGGCCGCCGGATCGTCACGGAGGTCGGCTTTTCCCGCGACCACGATCAGCGGCCCGCGGCACGACGCCACCGCGTCGAGGTCGCAGCGTCGGACCTCCGCGCCGATCACCCGGATGGTCAGATCCGCCTCACCTGGCGGCGATCCCTCGTCGATCACCGAGGTGGACAGCCGAAACCGTGATCGCACAGCGGCTGCCAGAGTGTTCTTCCCCGTCCGCCCATGACCTCCCACCGCCACCGACAGCGGCGCGTTCCGACGTTCACAGGCACGTGCGACCGCACTGTCCACAGGCATCGCCGACCACCTCCCCCAAGGTCGAATTCGACGCTACCTGCGGTGTCGGTTACCTGCAGGGCTTTCGAATGCGACACCATATAGAGGTGAACAACGACGAGAACCAGGACAACTCTCGCCTGTATCCGCGTGTGACGAGCTTCCGATTCCGACGCGGCGCCCTCACCGCCGGGCAGAAGCGCAACTGGGAGACCATCTGGCCGACACTCGGCCGCGACCTCCTGACCGGCACGGATGCCTCCGATGAGCCTCCCTTGAACCGCGAGGAGTGGTTCGGGCGCGACGCTCCGCTCGTCATCGAGGTCGGCAGCGGCACCGGCATCTCCACCGCCGCGATGGCCGAGGAGGAACCGGACGTCGACGTCGTCGCCGTCGAGGTGTACCAGCCCGGTCTCGCGCAGCTCGTCGGACTCGTCGACCGCGCGGGACTGACGAACGTCCGGATGATCCGCGGCGACGCGACCGTCGTGCTCAGCGAGCTCGTCGCCCCGAACAGCCTCACCGGCGTCCGCGTGTTCTTCCCGGACCCGTGGCCGAAGACCCGCCACCACAAACGGCGCTTCCTCCAGTCCGGGACGATCGAGCTGATCGCCGACCGCCTGCGTCCGGGCGGCGTCCTGCACATCGCGACCGATCACGCCGACTACGCGTTGTGGATCGCCGAACTCCTGGCCACCCAGCGAGCCGATCGGGCACATGTCGTGCCGTTGACGTTCGATTCCCCGATCCTTCTGGACCGTCCGACGACTAAGTTCGAGGGGCGGGCTCAGGTGGAGGGCCGCGACGTCAACGAGTTCGTCTACGTCAAACCGTTCCCGCGGGAGACGAGTCGAACGCAGGAGGATCAGGTATGACCGCACCCGAGTTCGCGGAGACGCTGTCCGGAACGAGCGATGTGAAGCGCGTCCTGCTGATCTGGGACGCCCCGAACATGGACATGGGCCTCGGCAGCCTGCTCGGCGGCCGCCCGACCGCGGCGCACCGGCCCCGCTTCGACGCACTCGGCCGGTGGATGCTGCAGCGGACCGCGGCGATCAGCGCGGGAAACCGTGCGGAGGCCGAGCCCGAGGCGACGGTGTTCACGAACATCGCGCCCGGCAGCGCCGATGTGGTCCGCCCGTGGGTGGAGGCGCTGCGGAACGTCGGTTACGCGGTCTTCGCGAAGCCGAAGCTCACCGAGGACAGCGACGTCGACGCCGACATGCTCGATCACCTGCAGGTGAGAAGGCACACACCGGGCCTCGCGGGCGTGATCGTCGCATCGGCCGACGGGCAGGCGTTCCGGGAGCCGCTGCTCGAACTCGCGGGCGAGGGCGTGCCCGTCACCGTGATCGGTTTCCGCGAGCACGCCAGCTGGGCGTTGACCGCCGATGAGCTGGAGTTCGTCGATCTCGAGGAGATCCCGGGAGTGTTCCGGGAGCCGTTGCCCCGGATCAGCCTCGACTCCCTGCCCGACGACGGTGCATGGCTCACGCCGTTCCGTCCGCTCAGCGCACTGCTCAAGTAGGGGTTGCCGCTTTTTCTCAGGTGAAACTGGGACAATCGGAATTTCGAGTGTCCGCGACAAGGAAGGAAGCCGGCGTGTTCGGAACGATCGGCTCATTCGTGTACCGAATGCGCTACACCGTCATCGCTGTGCTCATCGCGCTGATGGGTGGCCTCGGACTCTACGGCATGGACTTGCCGAAGCATCTGTCGCAGAGCGGCTGGTTCGACCCCAACTCGGAGTCGGTGACCGGTTCCGTCGTCGCCGACAAGGCGCTGGGGCGCGATCACAAGTCCGACGTGATCCTCCTGGTCAGCCCGCCCGACGGCACGCTCGTCGACGATCCGTCGTTCGACAAGACGATGCAGAAGATCGTCGACGACCTGCTCGCCGAGCATCCCGACGTGGTGAGCCGTGACGTCGACGAGGCGCACGCGGGTCTGATCAGCCCCTTCGACGAGATCACGAACTCCGCCGACCAAGCCGCGGCCGACGTCAAACGCGAGCGGATGTGGACCGCCGACCGCAAACACGGCTTCGTCTCCATCGGCGTCGCAGGCAACGACGACACGACGATCCTGAACAACTACAAGAAGATCGAGCCGTTCTTCGACGGCCTCGCCGAGCGGTACAACCTGCCCGGCACACAGTTCGAACTCGCAGGTCTTCAGCCGATCGCCGGCGCGATGAGCGCGGGCATGGACGCGGACATCCACCGGGCGGAGGTCATCGCGCTGCCGGTGGTCGCCCTGATGCTGCTCTTCGTCTTCGGCGGTGTGGTCGCCGCGATCTTGCCGGTGTTCATCGGCGGACTGACGATCGCGGGCTCGCTCGGCATCACCAAGCTCATCGCGCAGGCGACCGAGCTCAACATCTTCGCCCAGTCGGTGATCACACTCATCGGGCTGGGCATCGCGATCGACTACGGCCTGTTCATGGTCAGCCGATTCCGCGAAGAACTCGCCGAGGGCTACACGGTCAAGGCCGCGGTCCGAAGATCGGTGATGACGTCTGGTCAGACGATCGTGTTCTCGGCGACCATCATCGTCGCAGCTCTCGCGTGTCTGCTGATGTTCCCGCAGGCGTTCCTGAAGTCCGTGGCGTTCGGCGCGATCGCGTCGGTCGGGTTGGCGGCACTGTTGTCGGTCACGGTCCTGCCCGCGATCCTCGCGATCCTCGGGCGACGTGTCGACGCACTGAGCGTCCCGTTCCTCAAGCGCACCCGCACTCGCGAGGAGGTCGAGGAGGGCTTCTGGGGCAAGCTCGCGACGTGGGTGATGAAGCACCCGCTGAAGACCGCGATCCCCACCGTCCTGCTGCTGTTGGCCCTGATCATCCCGTTCGGCAACATCGCGTTCGGCGGACTGAGCGAGAAACTGCTGCCCCCGGACAACGGCAATCGCGTCGCGCAGGAGCACTTCGACAAACTGTTCCCGACCGAGCGAACCGAAGAGCTGAAGCTGGTCGTGATGTACGACCAGAACGGCGACGACGTCGCGGGCAAGCTGCAGGCGATCGCCGACGAGGCCAACAAGATCCCCGGCTTCACCAAGCAGTTCTCCCCCGACGCCTCGCTCGGCGGCCAGGACGGTGTGTACGGCGACGAGGAAGTCGGCCAGGGTGTCACCCAGATGTCCGCGGGCCTCGTCGATCGAAACACCGCAGCGGAGGCCATCAAGGAGCTCCGAAACATCGACAAGAAGGGCCTCACCGTCTACGTGGCGGGGACTCCCGCGTTGACGCAGGACTCCATCGACTCGCTGATGGCACTTCTTCCGTTCATGGCGATCCTGCTCGTCTCCGTGACCGGTCTGCTCATGTTCTTGGCGTTCGGATCGATCATCCTGCCGATCAAGGCCGCACTGATGACCGCGCTCGGCCTCGGGTCGACGCTCGGCATCCTGACGTGGATCTTCATCGACGGCAACGGTGCGTCGATCGCCAACTTCACGCCCGGACCGCTGTTCGCGGCGATCCTGGTGTTGATCATCGCGATCATCTACGGCCTGTCGACCGACTACGAGATGTTCCTGTTGTCCCGCATGGTGGAGGCGCGCCACGGCGGCGCCTCGACCACTGAGGCGATCAGATCGGGAACCGCCCACACCGGTGGCATCATCACCGCCGCCGCCGCGATCCTCGTGGTCGTGACCGGCGCGTTCGGCCTGTCCGACATCGTGATGATGAAGTACATCGCGTACGGCATGATCGCGGCGCTCGTCCTCGACGCCACGGTGATCCGCATGCTGCTCGTGCCGTCGGTGATGAAGCTCCTGGGCGACGACTGCTGGTGGTCGCCCCGCTGGATGCAGCGTCTCCAGCAGAAGATCGGTCTCGGCGAGACGATCCTGTCCGACGAGCCCGACCAGAAGGAGCACACCCGGTACGACCAGGCGGCGTTCAGCTCGGGCGGCGTAGTCGCGGCCGCGGAGGCCCCGACCACCACGATGCGGCGGTTGACGGTCGACGAGCCGTCGTCCGACTCCGCGGGGTCACGCCGTCCCGCCGACCCCAAGGCGAACGTGGAGAGCACCCTCGACGAGCTGATCGACGACGACGCACCGAAGGTGACGCCGGAGCCGTCGCGCAAGAGCAGTGGTCCCGACACCGGCTCGTGGCGTCTCGGTGCAGGCGGCGTCCGACAGACGGCGCCGTCCGCACCGTCGCAGACACCGGCGTCGAAGCCGGTGCCTCCGCAGCCCCCGGTGACCGTGTCGAAGGCTCGTACCGCTCCGGGTCGCCCACAGCCCGCCGCGGGACGCCCCCCGGTGACGACGGCTCCGGGAGCCGAATCCGGAACCTGGCAGCCACCCGCTCGCAGGCCCGCGCCTCCGGCGCAGCGCCCGCAGGCGCCGTCGCGACCCACGTCCGCGCCGATTCCGACCCAGCGGCCCGCCCCGGCACAGCGACCCGCGCCGCCGCAGCAGCCGGCCCAGCGGCCGACCGCCGCACCGAAGCCGTCCGCACCCGTACAGGCGGCGCCGAGCACTCCTACCGAACCGCCGGAGTCCCAGGCGTCGGCTCGGTCGGCGCGGGAGCTGCGACCCGACCGGGGCGACGAGGGGAACCAGATCAGCGTCCAGGAGCTGCTGCGCAGAAGCCGGGCACGTCAGGCGGACCAGGACTGACACCGCCCATAGCCTAGGCTGGACTCCATGTCTGACGACGCCACGGCCGACGCCCCCGACACTCCGTCGGGCACCCGTCGCCCGTGGCGTCGCTGGCTTCGATGGGGACTTCTCGTCCTCATCATCGTCATCCTCGGCACCGAGGGATACCTGATCTGGCCGAAACTCAAGGACACGTGGGCCAGGATCGGCGAGTTGCAGTGGGAGTGGGTGTTCGCGTGCATCGTCGCCGCGATGCTCTCGATGGACAGCTACGCGCAGGTCCAGCGTGTCCTGATGCGGTCGGCCGGCGTCAAGGTGAATCAGCGGGAGTCGCTGGCGGTGATCCTCGCGTCCAACTCGGTGTCGCAGACGATGCCCGGCGGCCAGGTGCTGTCGCCCGCGTTCATCTACCGGGAGAGCCGCAAGTGGGGTGCGACACCGGTCGTCGCGTCGTGGCAGCTCGTCATGTCCGGCCTGCTGGCCGGCGCCGGACTCGCTGTTCTGGGCCTCGGCGGCGCACTCCTCGCCGGCGCTAAGACCAGCCCGTTCTCGGTGATCTTCAGCGTCTCGGCCTTCCTCGTGTTCGCGGTCGGCGCGCAGTACCTCGCCAGCCATCCGCAGTCGCTCGAGGCGATCGGTCTCCGGGTCCTCGGGTGGATCAACAACATCCGAGAGAAGCCGGACGATCACGGGACCGCACGGCTGCGCCTCACCCTCGAACAGCTGCAGGCCGTTCACCTCAACCGTCGTGACGGCGCCGAAGCGTTCGGTTGGAGCTTCTTCAACTGGGTGGCCGACGTGGCGTGCCTGGCGTTCGCGTGTTGGGCGATCGGCTCGCACCCGTCGGTCGCCGGTCTGATGGTGGCGTATGCGGCGGGCAAGGCCGTCGGAACCGCGATCCCGCTGCTGCCCGGCGGCCTGGGCGTGGTCGATCTGACCATCGCGTCCGCACTCACCTCGTCGGGTATGACGCTGGGCGACGCGACCGCCGCCGTGCTGATCTACCGCATGGTCAGCTATGTGCTGGTGGCCGTGGTGGGCTGGGTGGTCATCGGCGTCCGATACCGGGGCGCGTTCAAGTCCGGTGACAGCCTGGACCGCGAACTGGAGCAGGACCGCCAGCGTGAGGCGCGCACCGTCGTCGATCGGCCAGCGGACGATCCGCCCGGCGACCGGCCAGGCGGAGACGGCACGATGAGCGACGGGACAGCGGGCGACGACCCGGGCGAGCAGTCACCGGGCGGCTCGCTACCGTAGGTGACATGTCCTCACCTTCGTCCACGTCTCGCGGCGTGCTCGGCCCACTCGTCGTCGCAGCGTTCTGCGATCTGATCGCCTTGGTGGTGTTCGTCGCGATCGGCAGGCGCAGCCACGACGAGGCCGGATCGGTGACCGGCTTCCTCACCACCCTGTGGCCGTTTCTCCTCGGCGCGATCGTCGGCTGGGCCATCGCTTACGCCGTCTCCCGCGACACAGTGTTCCTTCCGTCGCGGATCGTGCCGAGCGGCGCCGTGATCTGGGTGTCCACCGTGATCGTCGGCATGGTGGCGCGCGTGCTGTCCGGTCAGGGGACGGCGGTGTCTTTCATCATCGTCGCCACCATCGCGACCGGCGTTCTGCTGATCGGCTGGCGAGCGTTGTCGGCGTTCGCCGAGGCCAGGCGGAACCGCTGAGTCAGAGCTTCGAGACGCGGAAGTACTTCTGTGCCACCTGGAGTGCCGCGGTGCCCGACTTGTCTCCCTCGCAGTAGACGACGATCACCTTGCCGCCCTGGATGCCGACGAACCAGCCCGGCCCCTGCGGACCGTTGGTGCCGACGAGCGCACGGAGGCCCGGAGCCCCGGTGATGTCGCTGGCGTCGCCCGTGCGGGCGGTCGTCGCCATCTGACCGAGGATGTCTTTCGCCACCGCGGGCGGGAGCGTGCCTAGTTCGCCCTTGGTGATCTTCGTCGTGGCTCCGCGCACCACGTACGGGGCGACGGCGCTCTTCTTGCCCGCGTCGGCGCGCGCCAGTGCGACGCCGAGCGCCCCCATGTTCAGCATCGACGAGGTGAAGTCTGTCGGCGAGAACGCCGCCGCGGACACCGTCGTGGACGCCGTACGCGGCAGGCTCACACCCGGGGCCACGAATGTCACGTCCACTCCGAGGTGCTGCAGCATCTCACCGGCCTTCGGGGAGTCGTTCTGCGCGCCGGGAACCGCTCGGTCGATCGCGTCGAACACGGGCTTCAGCGTGCTGCCCGTGGGGTACAGCAGTCCGGCCTCCACCTTCGACGCGGCGGCCGCGTCGTTCTGCGCCATCGCCAGGATGCCGCCCGACATGGCGTCGAAGACCATCATGCTGGCCGGCTGCGCCACCTCGACGACCGAATCGCCGAGTACGAGCTGCTGATTCTGGTCGATCGACGTCGCGACGTCCTTGCCAGGCGGTCCCTGCTCGCCCGCCAGACGCCGCGGTTTGGCGCCGGGGACCACGAGTTGGACCTGCCAGCCCGCGGTCGCATCACGAACCGCGTTCCAATAGTTGGTGAGTCCGGCCTCGAGCGGGCTCGAGAGTCGTCGATCGTTCATCACCAGCCGACCCGTGCGGCGGACGGTGACGCCCGCGATGCGCTCGGGATCGGATGCGAGAACCTGCATGTCGGAGTCGCGGAGGGTGACGGTGACGACCTGCTGCCCGCGCGCGTCGTCGACCTGGCGGGAGATCGTCTTCGCCGTGATCAACGGGGCGATCGGTTTGATGGACGCGGCGAGGGAGGCGATCGCCGCGTCGGACTTCTTACCCGCAGCCGATGGATCGAACACGATCTCGTTGACGGGCTCCATCTGCATGAACGGCTTGCCCGTGCGGCTGTTCACCGTGGGCGCGGGCTTCGCGTCGGTGCGGATCCGCTGCAGTCGAGCGCCCGGCGGCATGCCCTGGAACAGCAGATTCGGATCCCACTGGACCTTCCAGCCTGCGGTCAGCTTGCGGACGGTGCCCGTCGTCGTGGTCTCGTAGCTGCTGTCGTCGCGCCACTGCCAGGTGGTCTTCATGGTGAACGACGCCGTGCCGTCGCTGTACTCGACCGGCTTGTCGACCGACGTCGCCACCGAGTCGGGGTTCATGCCGGCGAGCGACGCGGAGATCGATTCGGAGGCCTGACCTGGGGAACTGGTGAAGTCGGAGGCGGCGTGCGCATCCTTGCGTTCGATGGCGTCGGCGAAGTCGCCTGCGACGCGGCCCGCGTCGGTGTTGTCCTCCGAACCGCATCCAGCCAGCAACCCCGCCGCGAGGACTGCGACCGTCGCCGCACCCGCCGTTCTCGTTCCCCTCCACGCCATGTATCAATCTTCACTCTATTCACATGGGTTTCACCAGTCTGTGACTCACATTCCAGGAACTTTCCGGTCACAATTGAGCATCGTCGCAGCTACCGAAACGTCGCTCGACGCGCTCAGCGGGCTGTCGTAGAGCGCGGAACCAGCCTCTCCGCGGTGGCCCTCAGAGCCCTTCGGCGACGATCCGCCTGCCGATCTTCCCGAAGGTCGCGCAGAACGTGGCGAACTCCTCGGGCGACAGAGAATCGATCACGAGACGCCGCACGGCGCGGTCACGCTCGTCGAGGATCGGTTGGACGACGTTCTTACCCTCCGGTGTGATCGCCACCCACTTCTGGCGGCCGTCCTCGGCGTCGCCGCTCACGCGATCGACGTAACCCTTGCTGATGAAACGCGCCACCTGGCGCGACACCGTGCTCAACGGGATCTGGGCGGCCTCGGCGAGATCGCTGATCCGCAACATCTCATACGAGCTCAGCACCTCGAGGACCCGCCAGTCGGCGCTCGGCAACGACGAGGACGAGTCGATCTGCTTGAACAGCGACCGGTAGAGCACCCAGCCGCCGGTCACGAACTGCTGCCAGAGCTCTCGCTCGCGGTCGTCGAGGATCGTGTCGACCTGCTCACCGTTCGACATCCGCCAACCCCCCTCGGGAACATTGCATCGCCAACTTTCGACCTCACAATACGGTCGGGCGAGCATGAAACCAGAATCGCAGTCGGACGATCAGCCGAAGGAGCCGAGGACCCGGACCAGCTGATCCACCTCGTAGGGCGTCGAGTAGACGCCGAGTCCCACCGACACCGCACCGCCCACGTCGCGGACGCCGATCGCGTCCAACGCGCGACTCGGGACATCGTGCAGCGCGCTGATCCCGTTGTCGTTCAAGCGAGTACACACCTTCTCGGCGGCGACGCCGCGCACCAGGAAACTGACGAGCGGCACCCGGTGGGTGTCGACGCCGATCACGTGCACGTGCCCGAGGCTGTCCAACGACGAGACCAGATAGAACGCCAGCCGCTGCAGGTACTCGTATGTGCTGTCCATCGACATCGAGAGACGACGACGACGGGACCCGGCCGCGTCCGGCTCGAGCCTGGCCAGCAGGTCGACCGACGCGACGACACCGCTCAGCAGCGGAGCCGGCGCGGGCGCCACCTCCAACCGCGCGGGACCGACGGCGTGCGGATCCATCGACACGTTGGTCAAAGAGTCGAGCGTCGCGCGGTCGGCGAACACCATCGCCGCCATCCGCGGCCCGCCCCACCGCTCGGCGCTCACGATCACCACGTCCGCGCCCAGTTCACCCATGGAGAGCGGCACGAACGGCGCCGCATTCGTCGCGTCCACCACCAGCAGCGCGCCGGCCGCGTGCGCGTGACCCGCGATCTGTCCGATGTCGGTGATCGCTCCCGTTGTCGACGACGCCAACGTCACCGCGACCACCGTCGTCCGATCGGTCACGAGATGCGAGAACTGCCAGGGCGGAAGCGTTCCCTGCTCCACGTCGACCTCCGCCCACCGAACGGCGGACCCGTGCCGGGCAGCGCCCCGGAGCCACGGGACGATGTTCTCTTCGTCGTCGAGCTTCGACAGGACGACGCCGTCGCCGATCCATCGCGTCACCGGCAGCGCGTCGACCAGCGCGGACACGACCGCGGCGCGTGACGGTCCGAACACGACGCACTCCGGCTGCGCGTCCAACAGGTCGCCGATCGCACTGCGCGCCTGCGCGGTGACGGTCGCCGCCTGCACCGACTGCCGCGACAGGCCGCCCGCGGGCACCGGCATGGATCGGATGCCGCGCGCCACGGCGGATGCGACCGCATCGGGGATCTGCGTGCCGATCTGCGAGTCGAGATGAATCCAGGCGTCGCCCAGCGAGGGGAACAGTCCCCGCACGGAGGCGACGTCGAACGGCATGGCCACCACGATAGACAATCGACGCAAGTGGCGATCGTTGGAGGATGGCGTCCGGACGTGGGCACAATGGGGACATGATTCCCGAGATGTTCGGCAGTTCGGGGCCCGGCAATCCGATGGCACCCGGGCCGTCCTCGTCCGATTCCGAGCCCGTCGTCGAGTTCGCGCGCCCGCCCGCCGATTCGGAGGCCCCGGCCGATCCGGTCACGGCGATGGTCGAGCAACCCGCGAAGGTGATGCGGATCGGCACCATGATCAAGCAGCTCCTCGAGGAGGTGCGGGTCGCGCCGCTCGACGATGCGAGCCGAACTCGTCTCGCCGAGATCCACCGGACGTCGATCGCCGAGCTCCAGGACGGGCTCGCCCCCGAGCTCCGCGAGGAGCTCGACCGCCTCGCGCTGCCGTTCTCCGACGACGCCGCGCCGTCCGACGCCGAGCTCCGCATCGCTCAGGCGCAGCTCGTCGGATGGCTCGAGGGCGTCTTCCACGGCATTCAGACGGCCTTGTTCGCGCAGCAGATGGCGGCTCGCGGCCAGCTCGAACAGATGAGACAGGGAGTGCTCCCACCCGGCGCCGGTGAGATGTCCGACAACCACAGCACAGGTCAGTACCTATGACCCGCCGGTATGCTGTGACGTTGTGTCAGCCGTAGCCAACGACGGCGGAGCCCCCGGCCGGACCATCCCGCCCGCTCCGCCCACCTCGGATTCGCGAACGTTCGCCAGGGGCGTCCAAGACCTCATCGAGGGGTTCCGCACCTCCGAACTCTGGCTCCATCTCGGCTGGACAGACATCAAGCAGCGCTACAAGCGCTCCGTTCTCGGGCCGCTGTGGATCACCATCGCCACCGGCGTCACGGCCGTCGCGATGGGCATCCTCTACGGCGAACTGTTCCACCAGGACATCAAGACGTTCCTGCCGTACGTGCTGCTGGGCTTCATCTTCTGGGGCTTCATCGAGACCACCGTCCTCGATGGTTCGGTGGTCTTCTCCACCAATGAGGGCCTGATCAAACAGCTGCCTGCGCCGATCAGCGTCCACGTGTACCGCGTGGTGTGGCGCAGCCTCATCATCTTCGCGCACAACATCGTCATCTACGCGATCGTGTTCGCCATCTTCCGGCCGCCGATCGACTGGTCGGCGCTCCTCGTGATCCCCGCCGTCGGGCTGTTCGTGCTGAACGCGATCTGGGTGACCGTGGTGTTCGGAATCCTGTCGACCCGCTTCCGCGACATCGGTCAGTTGCTGACCACCGCGGTCCGCCTGGTGTTCTTCATGACGCCGATCATCTGGTCGGCGAAGACGCTGAACGCGGCAGGCGATTCGGGATCGAGCAAGCTGAAGTACGTCGAACTCAATCCGATGTACCACTACCTGGAGATCGCTCGCGGTCCCCTGCTCGGCGACCACGTCGCGTTCTATCACTGGGGCATCGTGCTCGGCTGCACCGCGGTCGGCTGGATCGCCGCACTGCTGGTGATGCGCAATTTCCGTGCCCGCGTGGCGTACTGGGTTTAGGAGCAGGCCGTGGCAGACAACACCGACATCAGAGTCGACACGTGGGACGCGTGCGTCGACTTCCCGATCTTCGACGCCAAGACGCGCTCGCTCAAGAAGGCGGTCGTCGGCGCCGCCGGCGGCATCATCGGGTCGAACGGCTCGAAGACCGTCGTCGTCGAAGCCCTTCGCGACATCAACCTGCACCTCGAACACGGGGATCGCATCGGGCTCGTCGGCCACAACGGTGCGGGCAAGTCGACGCTGCTGCGACTGCTGTCGGGCATTTACGAGCCGACCCGGGGCGCCACCAAGGTGACCGGTCGTGTCGCGCCCGTCTTCGACCTCGGCGTCGGCATGGACCCGGAGATCTCCGGGTACGAGAACATCCTGATCCGCGGCATGTTCCTCGGCATGAGCCGTCGGGAGATGCTCAAGAAGACCGATGAGATCGCGGAGTTCTCCGAACTCGGCGACTACCTCGAGATGCCGCTGCGCACCTACTCGACCGGCATGCGCGTCCGCCTCGCGTTGGGCGTCGTGACCAGCATCGACCCCGAGATCCTCATCCTCGACGAAGGCATCGGCGCGGTGGACGCCGAGTTCATGAAGAAGGCGCGCGTCCGCCTGCAGGCGCTGGTGGAGCGGTCCGGCATCCTCGTGTTCGCGAGCCACTCGAACGAGTTCCTGGCGCAGTTGTGCGACCGGGCTCTCTGGATCGATCACGGTCAGATCCGCATGGACGGCGGCATCGAAGAGGTCGTCGGCGCGTACCAGGGGCCGGACGCCGCCACGCAGGTCCGCAAGGTCCTCGCAGAAATCGGCAAGGACGTCGCACGATGACCATGATCGTCGGCGTCGTCGTGACCCATCGACGACGCGAACTGCTCGTCGAATCACTGAAGGCGGTGTCCGGGCAGGACCGCCCGGTCGACCATCTGATCGTCGTCGACAACGCGGCCGAACCCGAGGTCGGAGAGCTCGTCGCGAGCCAGCCGATTCCGACGACGTACATTCCGTCGCAGCACAATCTGGGCGGTGCCGGCGGTTTCGCGCTGGGTATGCTCCATGCGCTCGCGCTCGGCGCCGACTGGGTGTGGTGTGCCGACGACGACGGGCGTCCCGAGGGCCCGCGCGTGCTCTCGACGCTGCTCGACTGCGCCGACCGCCACGGGCTCGGCCAGGTGTCGCCGGTCGTCGTGAACATCGCGTCCCCGGACGACCTCGCGTTCCCGTTGCGCCGCGGACTCGTGTGGCGGCGCAAGCGGTCCGAGCTGTTCTCCGGTGAGGGCGAGTCGGCTGCGGACGATCTGCTGCCGGGCATCGCGTCGCTGATGAACGGAGCACTGTTCTCCGTCGACACGCTCGAGAAGATCGGTGTCCCCGATCTCCGGCTGTTCTTCCGCGGCGACGAAGTGGAGATGCATCGTCGTCTCGCCCGGTCGGGCATCGCCTTCGGCACGTGCCTGACCACTGCGTATCTGCATCCGGACGGCAGTGACGAGTTCCGTCCGATTCTCGGCGGCCGCATGCACACCCAGTACCCGGACAACGAGGTGAAGCGGTTCTTCACGTACCGCAACCGCGGCTACCTGATGAGTCAGCCGGGAATGCGCAAGCTGCTCCCCCAGGAGTACGCGCGGTTCGGTTGGTTCTTCCTCGTTCAACAGCGCGACGTCGCAGGGTTCCGCGAGTGGATGCGTCTGCGCAAGCTGGGCCGTTCGGAAAAGTTCAAACGTCCGTAGAACTCCGCCGTCGCGCGAGTGGTACCGCTCAGCCGTGTGGAGCCGCCCACGGGGATTGCTCCATCCGAGCGGTACCACTCGCGCGCGTACCAACCTATGGGCCAACCCGTCGACACGAATCTAGAACATGTTCTAGTGTGGGCGTCATGCGATTCACGTACGCCGAGGCGATGACCGACATCAGCTACTACGCGCCGCTTGCGCAGGCGGCCGAGTCCGTCGGCTTCAACGGCATGACCGTCCCCGACTCGGTGGCGTACCCCGAGGTCTCGGATGCCACGTACCCGTACACCCCCGACGGCGACCGCGCGTTCCTCGAGGACAAGGACTTCATCGAGACGTTCATCCAATGCGCAGCGCTCGGCGCGGTGACGACGAAGCTCCGCTTCCTCCCCTTCGTCCTCAAGCTGCCGATCCGTCCGCCGGCCCTCGTCGCGAAGCAGGCGGGCTCCGTCGCGGCGCTCACCAACAATCGGCTCTCACTCGGCGTCGGGACCAGTCCGTGGCCCGAGGACTACGACATCATGGGCGTCGACTTCAGGCGCCGCGGCAAGCGCATGGACGAGTGCATGGACATCATCCGCGGACTCACCTCGCCCGGCTACTTCGAGTTCCACGGCGAGTTCTACGACATCCCCAAGATCAAGATGTCCCCGACGCCCACCGAACCCGTCCCACTGCTCGTCGGCGGCCATGCCGACCTCGCCTTGAAGCGCGCGGTGATCCGCGGCGACGGATGGATGCACGGCGGCGGCCCCGGCGAGGAACTCGACGCACTGCTGGACAAGGTAGCCAAGATCCGCAAAGCCGAGGGCAAGGAGAACGATCCGTTCGAGATCCACGTGATCTCGATGGACGCCTACACCGTCGACGGGATCCGCCGGCTCGAGGACAAGGGCGTGACCGACGCGATCGTCGGCTTCCGCAACGCCTACCAGACCGACACCACGACGCTGCAGCAGAAGCTCGACGCGCTGCGCGGATACGCGGATCGCGTGATCTCGAAGCTGAGCTGATTTCGGGCGCACGGCAGTCGATTCGCGCGCCGTGTACCGCCGACTCTCCGCAGCGAACTCAGCG
>JASLJL010000161.1 GCA_030152405.1 Gordonia sp. (in: high G+C Gram-positive bacteria)
GTCTCCTTCAGTGTTGGTCGATCGAAGTGGTACGAGTCACACTAGACCTTGTTGGACGATCGTCAAGGAAAAACTTGGACGTTCGTCAAGAAAAGTGTTGACGGGAGACTGAGCTGCGGGCGCTGGAGGCGGTACTGTGAGAGGATCGTCGCAGGCCATGACCGGGAGAGGAGTGCCGATGACCGCAGAGATCGCCGATCTGTCCGAGGTGTCGGCACCGGCCGGACGCAGCGTGGCACGACGGACCGTGAAGGTGTCGGCCAAACGCGACGAGCTGGCGCGCGCCGCGTTCAAGACGTTGTCGGAGGTCGGCTACGCGGGTGCGAGCCTCCGTGAGATCGCCGCCAACTCCGAGTACAGCCACGGCGTGCTTCACTACTACTTCGACGACAAGCTCGAGTTGATCGCGCATTGTGTTCGACTGTTCAAGCGCGAGTGCGTCGCCGCGTACGACGACATTCTCGATGGCGTGACCGACGCCGCCGAGTTGCGGACGACGTTCGTCAGTCGGCTCGTCGCGACGATGGTCGACGAGCTGCCCACCCATAAACTCTGGTACGACCTGCGGATGCAGGCGGTGTTCTCGCCGACCCTCCTCGACGGCGTCCGCGAGATCGACGACGAGCTGGAGTCGATGATCTGGCGAGTGGTGCAGCGGTACGCCGAGCTGGCCGGTGCCGAGCCGGTGCTCGATTCGGCCGGGATCTACGCGGCGCTCGACGGCCCGTTCGAGCGGGCCGTTCGACGTCTCGCGGTCGGTGAGGCCGAGGCGGAGGCAGATCTGTCCGTGCAGCTCGACGCGCTACTGCTCGCGGTGGTTCCGACTCCGCGATAGGTGATCACTACACTGGCCGACGTGCGCCTAGTGATTGCCGAATGCAAGGTCGAGTACGTCGGACGCCTCACCGCGTTCCTGCCGATGGCGAAGCGGTTGATCCTCTTCAAATCGGACGGGTCGGTCAGTATTCACGCTGACGACCGCGCGTACAAGCCGCTGAACTGGATGACGCCGCCGTGCTGGACCACGGAGGAGCCCGCGCCGGAGGATTCGAATGCGGTGGCCGTCTGGGTCGTGACGAACAAGGCGGGCGAGCAGCTGCGGATCACGGTCGACGCCATCGACCACGACTCGTCTCACGAATTGGGCTTGGACCCGGGCCTGGTGAAGGACGGCGTCGAAGCGCATCTGCAGGAGCTGCTCGCCGAGCATGTGACGACGCTCGGGGACGGCTACACCTTGATCCGCCGCGAGTACATGACACCGATCGGTCCGGTCGACCTGTTGTGCCGCGACGGCGACGGGCAGACCGTCGCCGTGGAGATCAAGCGACGGGGCGAGATCGACGGCGTCGAACAGCTCACGCGCTACCTCGAACTGCTGAACCGTGACACGACCATCGCGCCTGTCGCCGGTGTCTTCGCGGCGCAGGTGATCAAGCCGCAGGCGAAGACGCTCGCAACAGATCGTGGGATCCGTTGCGTCACTCTCGATTACGAGAAGCTGCGTGGAACCGAGAGCACGGAGTTCCGACTGTTCTGACGCCGCCCGCCGGGGTCGCTGAGGTCAGGCGGAGGCGGAATCCGAGTCGGAAGACGACGTCGACTCCGACGGTCCGTAGTGCTTGGTGTCGTAGTCGTCTTCGCGGTACTCGTCGTCGACCGCGTCCAGGACGTCCGTCGCCTCGGCGGCGCGGGTGTCCGTGCGAGACCTGTCGGCGGAGACGAAGCGGTCCCGGCCCGACAGGGTGCGATTGAGCAGCTCCAGATCGTCGGAGTCGTCCGCGTTCACGAGGTCGAGTTCGTCGCCGGACAGGGCCAGAGCGTTCGGGAGGTCGCCCAGGTGCTGGCGGAGGGCGTCGAGGTGATCGAGGATCTGTCGGTGCGCATCGTGCGCTGCGCCGGCGATCTCGCGAGAGCGGCCCAAGCGGTTCATTGCGATGTTGTGCGCCGCCCCGCGAAGTCGGGCGGCCTCGTCCTCGGCCTCGGCGATGGTCTGGGCGGCGCGTTCTCGGGCATCGGCCTCGGCCTTCTCCGCGGCGACGCGAACAGCCTCGGCGTCGGCGTCGATGGCCGCGGCGCGCTCCTCGGCGTCGGTGATCAGGGCGTCGGCGTGGTCCTGTGCCAGTTCACGCGTGCGGGCGGCGTCGGTCGCGGCGCTGTCGCGCTCGGACTTCGCCTCCTGTCGAGCGACGCTGACGGTCTCTGCCGCCTCCTCACGCGCGTTGGCGCGGAGTTCAGCGGCCTCGTCCGTCGCGAGCTGCAGCATTCGGGACACCCGCTCGGTCATGCCCGCGACGGTGGTCGGCGGCACCGAGAGCGTGTCGACGTCGCGCTGCAGCGCGTGCACCTGAGCGCGCGCCTCCTCGAGGCGGTCGTGGAGCTGATCAGCGCTCGCGTGCGCCGAGTCCCGGTCGGCCGCCATCATCTGCAGCTCGGCGTCCAGGCGGCGGATGTGATCGGTGACCTGGTCGCGGTCGTAGCCGCGCATGACGATGGGGAACGGGCTCTGACGCTGTCCAGGTGCTGACATACCTCCAGTGTAGGGCCGTCACATGCAAAAACGCCGGACCCCGCACGAAGTGTCGGGTCCGGCGTCTGGTACCGCGCGTCGGCGTGTCTGCGTCAGTGTGTCGAGGTCGCGGGCTCGACGAGTTCGAGCAGGACTCCGCCCGCATCCTTCGGGTGCACGAAATTGATGCGCGAATCGGCGGTGCCGCGCTTGGGCTGCGGGTAGAGGAGGCGCACACCGGCCGCGGTGAGCCGGGCGGCGACGGCGTCCAGATCGGTCACGCGGACGGCCATCTGCTGGAGGCCGGGACCGTTGCGGTCGATGAACTTGGCGATCGTCGACTGCTCGTTGAGCGGTGCCAGCAACTGGATCAGCGCACCGTCACGGCCGCGCGGTCCGACCATCGCCTCGCGGACACCCTGTTCCTCGTTGATCTCCTCGTGGAGGTTCTCGAAGCCGAAGTTGTCGAGGTACCACTTGGCGGACGCGTCGAGGTCGGCGACGGCGATGCCCACGTGGTCGATGCCCACGACGAGGTCGGACACGGAGGCCAATGCGCCGCCGTCTGGCGTGGCGTTGTTCACAGGATCGGATGCGGAGTTGCTCATGTCCTAACGGTAGCGTGGAGTCCGACTACCGCTGCTGCGCGCAGTGCACGAACGCGCCCGCGCGGCCCTTTCCCCACAAGGAGTTGGCTGAATGTCCGACAACACCACCGTCATCGTCTCCGGAGCGCGCACGCCGCTCGGCCGACTGCAGGGTTCGCTGAAGAACTTCTCCGGTGTCGACCTCGGCGCCGTCGCCGTCAAGGCCGCCCTCGAGCGCGGCAACGTCGATCCGGCCGTCGTCGACTACGTGATCATGGGCCAGGTCCTCACCGCGGGCGCCGGGCAGATGCCCGCTCGCCAGACCTCGGTCAAGGCCGGCATCGGCTGGGACGTCCCGGCGCTGTCGATCAACAAGATGTGCCTGTCGGGCATCGACTCGATCGCGCTCGCCGATCAGCTGATCCGCGCGGGGGAGTACGACGTCGTGGTGGCAGGCGGCCAGGAGTCGATGACTCAGGCGCCGCACATCCTCCCGGGCAGCCGCGGCGGCTTCAAGTACGGCAACACCGAGCTCGTCGACCACATGGCCTACGACGGCCTGCACGACGTCTTCACCGACCAGGCGATGGGCCTGCTCACCGAGCAGGGCAACGACACCGACGGCTACACCCGCGAGCAGCAGGACGAGTTCGCCGTCCGCAGCCACCAGCGTGCCGCGAAGGCGATCGAGAACGGCGTCTTCGCCGATGAGATCGTTCCGGTGGAGATCCCGCAGCGCAAGGGCGACCCGGTCCTGTTCGACACCGACGAAGGCGTCCGCGCGGAGACCACCGTGGAGTCGCTCGGGCGTCTGCGTCCGGCCTTCCGCAAGGACGGAACGATCACCGCGGGCTCGGCGTCGCAGATCTCGGACGGCGCCTGCGCGGTCGTCGTGATGCGCAAGAGCAAGGCGGAGGAGCTCGGCCTGACGTGGCTCGCCGAGATCGGTGCGCACGGCGTCGTGGCGGGCCCCGACTCGTCGCTGCAGCTCCAGCCGGCCAACGCGATCAAGAAGGCGTGTGAGAAGGAGGGCATCAGCCCCGCCGATCTCGACGTCGTCGAGAT
>JASLJL010000183.1 GCA_030152405.1 Gordonia sp. (in: high G+C Gram-positive bacteria)
AGAACGTGCGCCTGCCCTGGTACGCGGCGGGCCCCGACGGCGAGATGCGCGACCACGTCCTGCACCTCATCGACACCCCCGGCCACGTCGACTTCACCTACGAGGTGAGCCGGTCGCTCGCCGCGTGCGAGGGCGCGATCCTGCTGGTCGACGCCCTCACACGCCTCCAGTGCGCGCGAGACCTCGTACGTGAAGTCGACGTGACCGGGCGTGTCGATGAGGTGGATGACGTAGTCCTCGCCGTCCACCTGCCAGGGAAGACGCACGTTCTGCGCCTTGATGGTGATGCCGCGTTCGCGCTCGATGTCCATGCGGTCGAGGTATTGGGCGCGCATCGCACGCTCCTCGACCACGCCCGTGAGCTGCAGCATCCGGTCGGCGAGCGTCGACTTGCCGTGATCGATGTGCGCGATGATGCAGAAATTGCGGATCTTCGCGGGATCGGTGAACGTCGTGTCTGCGAACGTGGAAATCTCTACTGCTCCTTGGCGTCATCGTCGGCGGGCACCGCGGCCGACGATAGGGGTTCGGTCCAGTCTCCCATGTCGAGGGCGCAGTCAGCGATTCGGAGTGCTCGGCGATCAGCGCACTGCGACGACGTACGTCTCGCGATCGGTCGGGTCGACGAACACCGTGATCGGCGCGCCGTCGGGCGGAGTCACCGCGGGCACCCCGCTGTAGGCGTGCACGAACCGATGGACCGCGCCGGTCGTCGGATCGTCGTACCGCGCGACGAGAGTCCAGGTCGTGGTCGTCGATCCGTCGCTGTCGGTGCTCACCGACGTCCGCACCGACTCGACTATCGCCGTCAGCCGGTCGCCGGTCTCGACCACCGCGACGGCGCGGTCGCGGTGGCGTCGCCACCAGACGGCGAATCCGATTCCCAGGCCCCCGAAGATCACTCCGAGAAGCGTGAGGACGCCCGGGCCGATCCATTCCACGATTCCGGCCGTGCCGCCCAACCGGGCGTCGGACGGATCATCCGATCGGTAGTAGACGGTCACCGTGTCGCCGACGGAGGGGGCCGGACTCTGCGAGCCCAGCGGCGTGTATCCGTAGTCACGTCCGTCCACCGTGTAGCGGACGGTGATCTGGTAGCTGCGGTTGCTCGACTCCCCGACTCCGACGTCGGAGTTGTACGCGGTGCGACCGACGACGGTGCCCTCAACGGATTCGGATCCGATGTAGGTGGAGACGACGAACCCGCCCCACACGAGACCGGCGATCAGCATGGGCACGCCTATCGCCGTGAAGACGATCCCCACGATTCCCTGCGCACCGAGTCTGCGCGCCTGCCGAAGGGCGGCTTCGCGATCGTGGTCGGCCATCGGGTCATCGACCGAATACTCCACGGCGCGCCTCTCTGTTCCGCTATAGGCTCCCCTCATGGGGACCACCCGACACACGACGTCGCAGATCGACACCGACGGCGTTCGAGCTGACATCATCGCACCGCCCGAGCCCCGCGGCACGGTGATTCTCGCGCACGGCGCCGGGAGCGATCGTTCGTCCGTCCTGTTGCGGACTCTCAGTGACGCGCTGGTGGCGCACGAGCTCGCCGTCGCGCGGATCGATCTCCCCTACCGGCAGCAACGCCCGAAGGGGCCGCCGTCACCCGCCAGGGCCGCGGCCGATCGCGACGGAATCCGCGCGGCCGTCGACGCTCTGCGCGCCGTGTCGAACGGCCCGCTGATCATCGGCGGACAGTCGTACGGCGGACGTCAGGCGTCGATGGTGGCAGCGGAGGATCCGCGGATCTGCGACGGCCTGCTCCTGACCTCCTATCCCCTTCATCCGCCGGGCAAGCCGGAGAAGGCACGGACCGAGCACCTCCCACAGATCGTCGCGCCCACGCTGATCATCCACGGCCGCAGCGATGCGTTCGGCACGTCCGAGGAGTTCGCCGACGCGCTCGCCCTGTTCGGCGGCCCGGTGCGGCTCGTCGAGATCGAGAAGGCCGATCACAGCCTCAAACCCGATCGCAGTGGAGTCGGACCGACCACGGCGGACGCCGTCGACGAGTGGCTGATCCCCGCCGCGATCGAGTTCGGAACCGACGTATGAAGGCGCCGGGACTGCCGACCGGAGACCTCGCGCGGACGATCGTCTACGCACCCGATCTGGACGGTGCCGCCGATCCCGGCGAGATCGTCTGGACGTGGGTGCCGTTCGAGGAGGACCCGCAGCAGGGCAAGGACCGACCGGTCCTCGTCGTCGGCCGCGACGACACGACCCTCCTGGGTCTGATGCTGTCCAGCAAGGATTACCACCGGGGCGACGACGACTGGCAGTCCATCGGCACCGGCTCCTGGGACGCCGACCGGCGTGAGAGCTTCGTGCGTCTCGATCGTGTCCTCGAAGTCGAGGAGAACGGCATCCGCCGGGAGGGCGCGGTCTGCGAACCCGAGCGGTTCGACGCCGTCGCCGACGTTCTCCGCACCCGGTTCGGCTGGTCGTAGAACTTGGGCGGCGATTCCCGGCACCACGCTCAGAATCGCCGCCAAAGTTCTACCGACGCAGACCGTGCACGCGACGACGGGCCGCACGCACCAGATTGCCCGCCCTGGTCTTGAGCCGGACCGGCGGTTCGTGGATCGCCGAGATCTTCACCCACTGGGCGATCGCGTCGAGAGCGGCGTCGAACGCCTCGTCGCGTCCGACCGGCACGGCCGCGCCCTCACCGACTCGGACCCGAAGATCGTCGACGTCGCCGTACAGCCGGTAGCCGGCCGCCGAGATCGCCCCGATCATCTCGTCCGACCGTCGCGCGGCCCACTGTTGCTGGTCGAGGTCGAGCCCGATGGGCGACCCTCCGTCCATCGACAGCATCACCTCGCTGATCAGCACGTTCTTCACAAGCCTCTCGTAGCGGTGCCATGCGACGTCGTCAGGCTGCAGTCGGGTGTTGAGGTTGCGCAGGAACTCGGTCTGGGCGGCCGACAGCGAACTGTTGTCGCCCGCGGGCCTCGCCTGCAGCTTCGCCGGATCCACCGACAGCACGGACAGGAAGCGCTCCCAGAGTCCGTCACCCGGCGTCGACGACCCCTTGGCCGGAACCGTGACGATGTGCACCCGCTCCGCCCCGACAACCGACGCCCAGTCCGCGGCGATGCGGACGTAGTCCTGGAACTCCCAGAAGGGTTCGTCCCCGAGGGGTTCTGCACCGTCGGACGCGCCGATCGACTGGACGAACTCGTCGAGCGTCGCGCAGCGCTGGTTCTTGACGTTCTCCTGCCAGACCGACGGAATCTGCCGTCCGAGGTCCCGGACCGTCAGGATCACATGGACCTCGGCGAACGCCAGATCGTCGACGAGGCGACGGATGTGGTCGGGTCCCGCGTTGGCGAACAGTTCGTGCGAGACGATGGACCGCCCGCTCCATCCGCGCATCTGAGCGACCATCGCAGGCCACTTGTCGGCGTGCTCCGGGGCGGCCCAGTCCAGGTACCGCTCGGGTTGCAGATGTGCTGCGGAGTGGAAGTGATCGTCGATCCACTTCCCCGGATACAGAAGTCCCTCGGCCATCGCCGCATCGCGATTGCGCCACAGGCGGCCTTGCAGATGTGTGGTGCCGGTCTTGGGTAGACCCACGTGAACGAAAACTGTTGACATGATGCGTCGACCGTACTGTGCGCGCTCGAGAGGCCCGACGATTTGGGTGCGCACGCCCCCGCTGGTAAAGTCGTCTGCTGTTGCGCTTAACGCCGATCTGCACTAGGTCGCGGAGCGCTGCCCGAAACAGCAAACGCACGGCCGACCAGGCCGCGGAGTTACGACGAGAAGGATAATCGCGTGGCAAACATCAAGTCGCAGATCAAGCGGAACAAGACCAACGAGGCGCGTCGCCAGCGCAACCAGTCGATCAAGTCGGCTCTGCGCACCGCTATCCGTAACTTCCGCGAGACCGTCGCCTCGGGCGACAAGGACAAGTCGGCCGAGCTGCTCGTCAGCACGAGCCAGCAGCTCGACAAGGCTGTCACCAAGGGTGTCATCCACAAGAACCAGGCCGCCAACAAGAAGTCGGCCATGGCTCTCGCTGTCAACAAGCTCTGACACGCGCCGGGGGGTCGCCCCCGCCCGCGGGCCCAGAAGCCTGCACCCCAGATGTGAATAGGTAGACGAGAACCCCGATGGTGTCCACGCGACCATCGGGGTTTTCGTGTGCCTCCTGATGTGGTGTCCGGCCAGAGGGCGAGCAGGTCAGCGACGACGGGGGCGAAGCTGCGCCACAGTCGCGACGGCATGCTCCAGTGCGTAGT
>JASLJL010000281.1 GCA_030152405.1 Gordonia sp. (in: high G+C Gram-positive bacteria)
GGTGATCGCGGTCATGGGTCGATCTTGGCCCGACCGGCCGACCGCGACAAGGAATGAGAGGCTATGCGAACTGGTCGATGGAGAGCTTCACGGCCATCACGACGACCACCACCAGGAGCGCGTAGCGGACCACCGCGGTGCCGCGCCCCAGGACCAGCCGTGAACCGATGACCGATCCTGCCACGTTGGCGACGGCCAGGATCGCCCCGAGCAGCCACATGACGTGACCCTGCGCGGCGAAGACCGCCAGCGCGCCGACGTTGGTCGCGGTGTTCGCGACTTTCGCCATCGCGGCGCTCTGCAGAAAGCTCTGGTGCAGTAGAGCCGTGAGCGTGATGATCAGGAACATCCCCGTGCCCGGCCCGAACACGCCGTCGTAGAAGCCGATGACCGCGAGCATGAGCAGAGCGATGGCGAACCTGGTGCGCGACACCGGATCCGCGGACTCGTGGTTCGCACCGAACTGCGGGCGGAACGCGACGAACGCGCCGACGCCGAGCATCAAGACGATGACGAAGGGCCGCATCACGTCGGAGCTGACGGCCGACGCCGCGAGCGCGCCGATGACGGCGGATCCGCCTGCGATCGGAACGCTGATCGCGACCAGCCGACGGTCGACGGACACTTTGCGGAGATACATGACCGCGGCCGTCGCGGTGCCCCAGATGGCGGCCAGCTTGTTGGTGCCGAACGCGGTGGCCGGCGCGGTCGTCGGGAAGACGATCATCATCAGGGGAATCAGCACGAGGCCCCCACCCCCGACCACGGCGTCGATCCAGCCTGCGACGAGCGATCCGCCGATGAGAAGCGCGAGGAGCGGTGCGTCGGGGAGCCCCACCGTCGTCCTCCCGTAGCTGTGGATCTGCTGTCGGCATCTCAGGTTACCGGGCGCGGACGGGGCGGGCGCTCTACCCTCGTAGGGACTATGGACACCTTCAACGGACTGCCGCTGCACCCGCTCGTCGTGCACTTCGTCGTCGTGGCGGTGCCGGTCGCCGCGCTGGTCGCGATCGTCGCCGCGCTCTGGCCCGCCGCCCGGACCAAGATGGGGCCGCTTCCGGTGGCCCTCGCACTGCTCGGGCTGATCGCGACGCCGATCGCCACGACTGCGGGCGAGTCGCTGGAGAAGAAGCTCGGGGCCGAGTCGGCCGCCATCACGACCCACACCGAGGCGGGCGATGTCGTGATCATCGGTGTCGGCTGCCTCTTCGGTGCGGTCGCACTCCTGTACCTGGTCGCGCTGCCGCTGGTGACCGACCGGCTGCCGCTGACCGAGCCGATGCTGAAGGCGATCGACGTGATCGCCCGCGTGCTGACGGTGGTCGCCGCGGTCGCCGCGATCTATCTCGTCTTCAAAGCCGGCGACTCCGGTGCCCGCGCCGTCTGGGGCACGATGGCGTAGCAGGCTGCGGATGGACGCTCCTGCGTCGGGTCAGCCGTTCTTCAGGGTGCGTGCCGCGGTCGTCGCGAGCGTGTCGGCGATCTCGTTGTACTTGTCGCCCGCGTGACCCTTCACCCACCGCCATTCGACGGTGTGCAGATCCTCGGCGTCGATCAGTTCCTGCCAGAGATCGGCGTTCTTGACCGGCTGCTTGGACGCCGTCTTCCAACCGTTGCGCACCCAGCCCGCCACCCACTTGGTGATGCCGTTCCGGACGTAGCTGGAGTCGGTGTAGAGGATCACCGTGGACGGCCGCGTCAACGCCTTCAGCGCCTGGATGGCCGCCATCAGCTCCATGCGGTTGTTGGTGGTGTCCGGCTCCGCGCCCGAGATCTCCTTCTCCACGTCGCCGTAGCGGAGGACCGCACCCCAACCGCCGGGACCCGGATTGCCCAGGCACGCACCGTCAGTGGAGATCTCGACAGTCTTCGCAGGGGATTGGCTCATGGTGGATCAGGCTACCGGGCCGTCATCTGATGACGGCGAACGCGATCGCCAACACGACGAACACGGCCACCACCGCCCAGATGGCGACGGGGCCCGGCATCGGTCCGCCCGCAGACAGTGAATGCGTGACCCGCTGCCAGCGCCATGCACCGAGGACAGCGGTGGCCGCGCCGAGCACGATCAGGGCGATCCCCAGCGTGGTCTGCAGGGCGGGCGAGGTGAACTCGCCGACCACATGGAGCACCGCGATGCCCGCGGCGAGCAGGCCGAGGGCCGTGCGCAGCCAGGCGAGAAGCGTGCGCTCGGCGGCGAGGGTGAACCGGGCGTCGACCGCGCCCACCGGCTGCTCGCTCATCCGCGTGCCCTCTCGACGAGTGTCGCCGTGGTTCGCAGGTTGCGACCCGTTCCGGTGACGCCGAGCAGCGTCGCGATCTTTGCCGGAGTGAGTTTCGTGGTGCCCGCGCCCGCGGGGTAATCGATGTGGAGATCTCGCCCGATCACCGCGAAACGTTCACCGCCGCCGAAATCGGTGCCGCAGAACGCCTCCGCGGCGGCGGCGTCGGGCACAGCGGTCAGAAAATAGATGTGCGCGTGCTTCGAGCCCGCGAACGGGGTCGCCGCCAACGCGGCGGCCATCTCGTCGGGAGACCTGCTGATCGCTTCGCGGAACCAGCCGAACTCGTCGGTCAGCGCGCGCTCCAGCGAACGGTCGAAGGCATCGGCGTCACCGGGGGGAGTGCAGAGGAGGTTTCCGGAGGCGATGTACGTCGACACGTCGGTGGCGCCGAGTCCGGACGCGATCGCGCGCAGACGCTCCATCGGCAGCTTCGCGCCTCCGACGTTCACTGCACGCAGAAGCACGATTCTTTCGGCGGACATGACGCCGACGGTAGTCGATCCGACGTCATCGGGAGGCGGCATGAGCGAGTGCGTCGCGGAAAGCGCGAATCGCGGGATGGCCGGAACGACCGGCACGGGCCGCGGTGTACAGACGGCGGTGTGGCGCGCCGGCGAGGGGCGCCAGCCGAGTGCCGTGGAGATGCCCCTCGGCGAGGAGCGAGGGCATGAGCGCGACGGCGTGGCCGGTGCGGACGAGGTGGGCTTGAAGCAGCGGGTCGGGTGTGTCGAAACGGACGTCCGGCTCGAAGCCCGCCGCGCGACAGATGTCGCGCGACCAGGTACCCATCGCCGTCTCCTCCGGGTCGATCGCCCACGGCGCCTCCGCGAGGGAGTCGACGGCAGGCGGCAGATCGGCCAGTGGCCCGTGCGACGGCAGGGCCAGCAGCAGGGGATCACGCAGCAGGTCCTCGCGATCGACGCCCGCGCGCACCTCGTGCGGACGTCCGGGGAACTCCTCGCCGAGCACCACGTCGAACTCGTGCGCGAGCAGTCCGCTGCTGCCGAGCGCCTCGTCGCGCTGGGTGATCGCCACCTGCAGCAGGGGATGTCGCTCGGCGAGGAGAGTGAGGGCGGCGGGCGCGAGCTCGAGGACGACCGATTGGAACGACGCCACGCGCAGGGTGCCCCGCACCTCGGGCTGTGCGTCGGCGAGCTCGGATTCGGCGAGTTCGAGCCGGGCGAGGATCGCCTCGGTGTGGTTGACGAGCGCCACCGCCTGGTCGGTGAGCCGTACTCGTCGTCCGACCTTCTCCAGCAGCGGGACGCCCGCTTCGCGTTCCAGCTGCGAGAGCTGCTGTGACACCGCCGACGGGGTGTAGGCGAGGGCTTCCGCCACAGCCGCCAATGTGCCGCGGAGGTGCAGCTCACGAAGAACGCGGAGACGTGCGACGTTGAGCACCGCGGACCTCCTTAAGAGTCAATTCTTCTAATGAGTATCGGCCAGAGACATTCGCTGGACTGATCGTAGCGCGGGGCGGAAGAGTGGAGTCGTGAACGAGACAGGCGACGGTGCGCGGACCGGCACAGCGGTGGCGATGATCGTCGGCTCGTGCATGTCGCTGCAGTTCGGGGCGGCGGCCGCCGTGCATCTGTTCGACGATCTCGGATCGTGGGGAGTGACGCAGCTGAGGCTCGGGATCGCCGCCGTGATCCTGTTGGTCGTCGCCCGCCCGCGAATGCTCCGGTGGACGTGGCCGCAATGGCGGGCGATCACCGCGTTCGGTCTGGTCCTCGCGCTCATGAACGGCTGCTTCTACGCGGCGATCGACCGCATTCCGCTCGGCACCGCCGTCGCCGTCGAGTTCCTCGGCCCGTTGATCCTCTCCGCGACGTTGTCCCGTCGTCGAAGCGATCTGGCGTGGGTCGGCCTCGCCTTCGTCGGGATGGTGCTGCTCGGCGTCGACAGTGTGCTCGGAACAACCTCCCTCGACCCGATCGGCGTGGTGTTCGCACTGTTCGCAGGTCTGTTCTGGGCCGGATACATCATGGCGGGCGCCTCGGTGAGCGCCCGCGTTCCCGGAACAGGCGGTCTCGCCGCCGCACTGCTCATCGCGTCTGTCGCACTGGCGCCGATCGGTGCGTCGGCGGCCGCACCCGCGTTCGTCGACTGGCGCCTGTTCGCACTGGCCGTCGGGACCGCGCTCCTCGGGTCGGTGATCCCGTACAGCCTCGAGCTCCACGCACTGCGCCGTCTCCCCAAGAACGTGTTCGGCGTGCTGCTCAGCCTCGAACCGGCCATCGCGGCGATCGCCGGTTTCCTGCTCCTGCATCAGCCGATCGGGGTGCTCCCGTCGCTGGCCATCGCGGCCGTCATCGCGGCGAGCATCGGGACCACCACGTCGTCACCGGTGCGAGAGCCGGTGGAGGTGCAGGCGCGGCGTCAGGAGACGGCGGCCGAGAACTGCGCGGAGTAGAGGCGGTAGTAGGCGCCCTTCGCTTCGAGCAGCGAATCGTGTGAGCCCTGCTCGACGATGTGACCGTCCTCCATCACCACGATGACGTCGGCGTCGCGGATCGTCGAGAGACGGTGCGCGATGACAAAACTCGTGCGGTCGGCCCGCAGGTTGGCCATCGCCTTGCCGATGAGCAGTTCGGTGCGGGTGTCGACCGAACTGGTCGCCTCGTCGAGGATCAGGACCGTCGGTTTGGCCAGGAAGGCGCGGGCGATCGTGATGAGCTGCCGCTCTCCCGCCGAGACGCCGCCGCCCTCGTCGTCGAGCACGGTGTCGTACCCGTCGGGCAGAGTCCGAACGAAGTGGTCGACGTGGCTGATCCGCGCCGCTTCGAGGACCTCCTCGCGACTCGCGGTCGGATCGCCGTACGCGATGTTGTCGTAGATCGTCCCGCCGAACAGCCACGAGTCCTGCAGCACCATTCCGGTGCGCTCGCGGAGATCGTCGCGCGACATGTGCGACGTGTCGACGCCGTCCAACCAGATCGATCCGGCGTCCACCTCGTAGAACCGCATGATGAGGTTCACCAGGGTGGTCTTGCCCGCCCCGGTCGGGCCGACGATCGCGACCGTGTCGCCGGCCTCGGCGGTGAGCGACAGGTTCTCGATGAGCGGGCGGTCGTCGACGTAGCGGAACGACACGTCGTCGAACACGATGCGTCCGCGGCTGACCTCCGGGCTCTCCGGCTCGTCGGGATCGGGGATCTCCTCCGGCTCGTCGAGCACCGAGAAGATGCGTTCGGCCGATGCCACACCGCTCTGCATCAGGTTGAACATCGAACCGATCTGCGTGAGCGGCTGCGTGAACTGTCGTGAGTACTGGATGAAGGCCTGCACCTCACCGAGGCTGAGCTGGCCGGACGCCACCCGCAGGCCACCGACGACGGCCACCGCGACGTAGTTCAGGTTCCCCA
>JASLJL010000447.1 GCA_030152405.1 Gordonia sp. (in: high G+C Gram-positive bacteria)
TCGACGCCGAGGTGAAGATGGAATAGGCGGTGCATGTCGCCTAGGACGACTTGGCCGCCGTACGCACCGGGCGAGCGACTCCGATCATGTTCAACCGCATCGTCGTCGACTACTACGGTTCGCCGACGCCGCTGAACCAGCTCGCGGGCGTGAACGTGCCCGAGGCGCGGATGGCGGTGATCAAGCCCTACGACGCCAGCCAGCTGGCTGCCATCGAGAAGGCGATCCGCGACTCGGACCTGGGCGTCAACCCGTCCAACGACGGCTCGCTCATCCGCGTGGTCATCCCACAGCTGACCGAGGAGCGCCGCCGGGAGATGGTGAAGGTGGCCAAGGCCAAGGGCGAGGACGCCAAGGTCGCCATCCGCAACGTGCGCCGCAAGGCCGCGGACGAGCTCAAGCGCATCCAGAAGGACGGCGAAGCCGGCGAGGACGAGGTGGTCCGCGCCGAGAAGGAGCTCGACAAGACGACGCACACGTACACCGATTCGGTCGACGTCCTCGTCAAGAACAAGGAAGCCGAGCTGCTCGAGGTATGACGACACCGACGACGTCCAAGGCCGGACGCAACCTGCCGGCGGCGATCGGGGTCGGCGTCGGTCTCGGCGCCATGCTGATCGCCGTCCTGGCGCTCGTGCCGATGGCTTGGTACGGCGTCGTGTCGATCGCGCTCGGCATCGCGACGTGGGAGGTCAGCAAGCGTCTGCGCGACGGCGGCTTCTACATCGCACTCTGGCCGCTGCTCGTCGGCGGTCAGGCCGTCATCTGGTCGTCGTGGCCATGGGGGATCGAGGCGTCGTTCGTCGCCTTCGCCGTCACCGTCCTGGTGATGATGGTCTGGAAGCTGTTCGCGCAGGGCCTCTCGGAGGCGCCGCAGAACTACGTCCGCGACCTCTCGCTGTCGGTGCTCGTGCTCGCATGGCTTCCCATGCTCGCCTCGTTCGCCACCTCGATGGTGACGCAGGACGACGGCCGGTACCGGGTCCTCACCATGATCATCGTCGTCGTGTGCTCGGATGTCGGCGGGTACGCGGCGGGTGTCCTCTTCGGCAAGCACCCGATGGCGCCAGCCATCAGCCCCAAGAAGTCGTGGGAGGGTTTCGTCGGTTCCCTCGTAGTGGGATCGATCGGCGCGGTGTGCTGTTCGCTGTGGCTGCTCGACACCCACTGGTGGGTCGGGCTCGCGCTCGGTCCGCTCATGGTGATCGTCGCCACCACCGGAGACCTCGTCGAGTCTCAGGTCAAGCGTGACCTCGGCATCAAGGACATGGGCACACTGCTGCCCGGCCACGGCGGCATCATGGACCGCCTCGACTCGCTGCTGCCCTCGGCGCTCGTCACCTGGGCCGTCCTCACCCTGCTTCTGCCGTGAACGGCGTCACCGCGAACTGCGCTTGAGTGCTCGCTTGAGCTGAAACAGCCGTGCGCCGCTCAGCAGCGCGGTGATGAGCGCACCCGCGATCGCCGCGGCGAGGAGACTGACGCCGACGGGGACCTCGGCGGTCAGGTTGAAGAACGCGATCTCCTGCTTGCCGGTGTTCTGCAGAATGAAGATCAACAGGAGCACGGTCACGAGCACACCGATGATCCAGCCGACGTAGGTCGCGCGGGTCCGCGTGTGGGCCACGTCGGCGGCCGGGTCGTCGGGAACGACTGGCGGCGGACCGGGGTCGATGGGCGAGTGGTCGACGGGCTCGTGCTCAGATGGGCCCTTGGGCGGTTCTGGCGTGCTCATACCATCAGCATGCCATGAGAGAATGGGTTCATGACGTCTCTGCCGCTCGTGTTCGACGCGCCCAAACGCGGGCGCCCCCCGACCCATTTCGCCGATCTCGACGACGCCGGACGGGTCGCGGCCGTCACCGGCTTGGGGCTGCCCAAGTTCCGGGCGAATCAGCTGGCCAAGCAGTACTACGGTCGCCTGACCGGCGACGTCACCGAGATGACCGACCTGCCGGCCGACAAGCGCGACGCGGTCGGAGAGGCACTGTTCCCGACGCTGATGACGCCGGTCCGACACGTGGCGTGCGATGACGACTCCACCCGGAAGACGCTGTGGCGTCTCCACGACGGCACTCTGCTCGAATCGGTGCTGATGCGGTACTCCGACCGCACCACGTTGTGCATCTCGTCGCAGGCCGGATGCGGAATGGCGTGCCCGTTCTGCGCGACCGGGCAGGGCGGTCTGGACCGCAACCTGTCGACGGCGGAGATCGTCGACCAGGTCCGAGCCGCGGCGCGCGCCACGCGCGACGGCGACCTCGGCGAGCCCGGTCGGCTGTCGAACATCGTCTTCATGGGCATGGGCGAGCCGCTCGCCAACTACAAGCGTGTGGTCGACGCGGTGCGCAAGATCACGTCGCCGTCGCCGGAGGGCTTCGGCATCTCGCAGCGACACGTGACGGTGTCGACCGTCGGACTCGCTCCCGCGATTCGTCGTCTCGCCGACGAGGGACTGTCGGTGACGCTCGCGGTGTCTCTGCACACGCCCGACGACGAACTGCGCGACACGTTGGTCCCGGTGAACAACCGCTGGTCGGTCGCCGAGGTGCTCTCGGCTGCACGGTACTACGCCGATCAGACCGGTCGGCGCGTCTCGATCGAGTACGCGCTGATCCGCGACGTGAACGATCAGCCGTGGCGGGCCGACATGCTGGGGGAGAAGCTGCGGCGGACCCTCGGATCACTCGCGCACGTGAATCTGATCCCGCTGAACCCGACGCCCGGCTCGGAGTGGGACGCGAGTCCGCGCCCCGTCCAGGACGAGTTCGTCCGGCGTGTCCGCGAACAGGGCATCTCATGCACGGTCCGCGACACTCGCGGTCAGGAGATCGCCGCGGCGTGCGGCCAGCTCGCGGCCGACGAGCGCTGACGCAGCGCAGCATCTGTCACGCACAGACGAGAGCGGCCGCTCACCCGTGAGGGGAGCGGCCGCTCTTCTGCGTCGGATGACCTAGCGTCGCCAGGCGCCCTTCTTCGGAATCATCTTGAATCCCGCGTATCCGATGAGGACGACGGCGATCCCGATGAGGTAGACGTCCTCCACGTGACCGATGTGGTTGCCCTTGATCATCGCGAGGCAGATGAGCCCGGTGATGAACGCGGCGATCGCGTACGTGCGCGGTGCCGTGCCGTGCCAGCCGAAGCGGGCCGACGGTGCGTCGGCGGGCTCACGGACCCAGCCGGTATCGATCGCCTGGACCTCAGTACTTGCCACGTCCACTCCTTATGACAGCCGGTAGTAGTTCGGGCTACAGCATAACCCGTGCGGGTGACGGGATCGGCACCCGGTGCGCGACAATGTCGGGGTGACGACACGTGTGCTGATCCTCGGATCGACAGGCTCCATCGGAACCCAGGCGCTGGAGGTGATCGCCGAGCACCCCGAACGGTTCGAGGTGGTCGGCCTCGGAGCGGGCGGCGGCAACCTCGACCTGCTCGAGCGGCAGGTCGCCGCGACCGGGCTGGCCCCGTCGCGGGTGGCCGTGGCCGACGACGCGGCCGCCGGGGCGCTCGCGGACCGAATCGGCGCCGGCGTGCTCGCGGGCGACGATGCGATGGTGCGACTCATCGAGACCGTCGAGGCCGATGTGGTGCTCAACGGCGTGGTCGGAGCCATCGGTCTCCGCCCGAGTCTGGCCGCCCTCGAATCGGGTGCGCGACTCGCCTTGGCCAACAAGGAGTCCCTCGTCGCCGGGGGAGCGCTGGTGCTCGATGCCGCCGCCCCCGGCCAGATCGTGCCCGTCGACTCCGAGCACTCGGCGATCGCGCAGTGTCTGAGGGGCGGCTCGGCCGCCGAGGTGGACCGCCTGGTGTTGACCGCGTCCGGCGGCCCGTTCCGCGGGTGGACCGCCGAGCAGGTGGCGACGGTGACGCCGGAGCAGGCAGGCAAGCACCCCACGTGGTCGATGGGGCCGATGATCACGCTGAACTCCGCGACGTTGGTGAACAAGGCGCTCGAGGTGATCGAGGCGCATCTGCTGTTCGACGTCCCGTACGACCGGATCGACGTGACCGTTCACCCGCAGTCGATCGTGCACTCGATGGTGACCTTCGTGGACGGGGCGACGATCGCGAAGGCCTCGCCGCCGAGTATGAAGCTGCCGATCGCTCTCGCGCTCGGCTGGCCGGATCGGGTGCCGGGCAGCTCGGCGGCCTGCGACTGGTCGCAGGCGTCGGCGTGGACGTTCGAGCCGGTCGACGACGTCGTCTTCCCGGCGATCACGCTGGCCCGACAGGCCGGAATCGCCGGAGGCAGTCTGACCGCGATCTTCAACGCCGCGAACGAGGTCGCGGCCGACGGCTTCTTCGCAGGCCGCATCTCGTTCCCGAGGATCGTCGGCGTCGTCGCGGACGTGCTGGCCGACGCGGACGAGTGGACCTCGCGGCCGGGTACTCTGGACGAGGTCCTGGCAGCGGACCGGTGGGCACGCGAACGCGCTGCCGGGCTGGTCGCCGCTGCCTCCTAGCCTGACGACGACTGGAGTGAACACGAGTGAGTTATGTGCTCGGCGTGGTGGCGTTCGCCGTCGCGCTGCTGATCTCCATCGCCTGGCACGAGTTGGGGCATCACCTCGCGGCGAAGGCAACCGGGATGAAAGTCCGGCGATTCTTCGTCGGCTTCGGCCCCACCGTCTGGTCCACTCGCTTCGGTGAGACCGAGTACGGCCTGAAGGCGATCCCGCTCGGCGGGTTCTGCGACATCGCGGGCATGACTCCGCACGACGAGATGTCGGTGATCGATCAGCCGCGTGCCATGTACAAGCAGGCCACCTGGAAACGACTCGTCGTGCTCATCGCCGGGCCGCTGCAGAACTTCATCTTGGGCTTCGTCCTGAT
>JASLJL010000448.1 GCA_030152405.1 Gordonia sp. (in: high G+C Gram-positive bacteria)
CACCTCAATCCGGAGGAGGGCGTCACAGTGCACGGACTCGTCAACGGCGGCGGCCGCGACAGTCTCCTCATTCCCATCCACTGGGGTACTTTCAATCTGGCACGGCATTCCTGGGGTGATCCGATCCAGCGACTGCTTCCCGCGGCGCATTCGGCCGGGATCACCGTGTGTGTCCCACGGCCGGGCGCCGCGCTCGACGTCGACGCTCGCGTCGGCACGGCCTTCGACGACCCGAACTGGTGGGAGCGCTACGTATGAGCACGACGACTGACCGTCTGCCCGGGCTGACGGCTGCGGAGGTCGCCGAGCGCGTCGCCGCGGGCGAGACCAACTCGATGCCCGACAAGTCCGGCCGCAGCGTCGCCGACATCATCAAGGCGAACGTCTTCACGCGCATCAATGCGATTCTCGGTGTGCTGTTCGCGATCGTCGCGTTCACCGGCTCCTTCATCAACGGGCTGTTCGGGCTGCTGATCATCGCGAACAGCGGCATCGGCATCATCCAGGAGATCCGCGCCAAGAAGACCCTCGACCGTCTCGCGATCGTGGGTCAGACGCGGCCGGTGGTTCGACGCGACGGTGTCGCCACTGAGGTCGCGCCCGATCAGGTGGTCCGCGGCGACATCATCGAACTGGGTCCCGGAGATCAGATCATCGTCGACGGTGAAGCCGTCGAGTCGGAGGCGTTGGACGTCGACGAGTCGCTCCTCACCGGCGAGGCCGACGCGGTCGACAAGGCGGTCGGCGACGAGATCATGTCGGGCAGTTTCGTCGTCTCGGGATCGGGTGCGTATCGGGCGACGAAGGTCGGCGCCGACGCGTACGCGGCGCAGCTGGCCGCGGAGGCGAGCAAGTTCACGCTCGTCTCGTCGGAGCTGCGGTCGGGAATCGATCAGATCCTCAAGGTGATCACCTGGCTGCTCATCCCCGCAGGCATCCTGACCATCGTCAACCAGTTGTTCATCAGCCAGAACGGACTGCGGACGGCGCTGCTGGGCATGGTCGCCGCGCTCGTGCCGATGGTTCCCGAGGGCCTGGTGCTGATGACGTCGATCGCGTTCGCCGTCGGCGTCGTCCGGCTGGGTCGACGGCAGTGCCTGGTCAACGAGCTGCCCGCCATCGAAGGGCTCGCCCGCGTCGACGTGGTGTGCACGGACAAGACGGGCACGCTGACCGAGAACGGCATGCGACTCTCCGAGATCCGTGTCGTGTCCGACACCGTCACCCCGGAGACCGTGCAGACGGCGATGGCGGCGCTCGCCGCCGCGGACCCGCGGCCCAACGCGTCGATCCAGGCTGTCGCCGAGGCCTACCCGGATGCGCCCGGATGGTCGACGTCGGCGATCCTCCCGTTCAGTTCGGCGAACAAGTTCAGCGGGATCTCATTCGTCGACGCGTCGGGCGCCGACCGCGGCAACTGGTTGATCGGTGCACCCGATGTGCTGCTCGATCCGGAGTCGGAGGTCGCGCGGCTCGCGTCCGACCTCGGTTCCACGGGCCTGCGCATCCTGCTGGTCGCGACGTGCGACGCCCTCGTCGACACGACGCCGGCGGCGGGCACCGCTCTACCGGGCGCGATCACACCGGTCGGACTGATCGTCCTGGAACAGCGTGTGCGGCCCGACGCCCGAGACACCCTCGAGTACTTCGACTCGCAGAACGTCGCGGTGAAGGTGATCTCCGGCGACAACGCGTTGTCGGTCGGCGCCGTCGCCGCATCGCTCGGCCTGGGGGCGCCCGAAGAGGCCGTTGATGCGCGCAAGCTGCCCACCGACCCGACTGAGCTGGCGAAGGTCGTCACCGACGCCGATGCGTTCGGTCGCGTCCGACCCGATCAGAAGCGTGCCATGGTGCAGTCGCTGCAGTCGGAGGGCCACACAGTCGCGATGACCGGCGACGGCGTCAACGACGTCCTCGCACTCAAGGACTCCGACATCGGCGTGGCGATGGGATCGGGCTCGTCGGCCGCTCGGTCGGTCGCTCAGATCGTCTTGCTGGACAACAAGTTCGCCACTCTGCCGTATGTCGTCGGCGAGGGTCGACGGGTCATCGGCAACATCGAACGAGTCTCCAACCTCTTCCTGACGAAGACCGTGTACGCGGTGCTTCTGGCCCTCCTCATCGGAATCGGCGGCCTCGCCGCCAAGGGGTTCGGGTGGGCGCCGATCAGTTACCCGTTCCAGCCGATCCACGTGACGATCTCGGCGTGGTTCACGATCGGAGTGCCGGCGTTCGTGCTGTCGCTGGCGCCGAACAACGAGCGGGCCAGGACCGGGTTCGTGCGTCGTGTCCTCACTCAGGCGGTGCCGAACGGCATCATCATCGGGCTGTCGACGTTCGTCTGCTTCCTGCTCGTCAACCGCGACTACTCGGGCGCTCTCGCGAGCTACACCGGAAACCTGCTGCTGTCGCCCGCCGACACCGCTGCGGCGATCGCGGGCGCCTCGCAGACGATCGGCGCGCAGCAGACGCAGGCCGCCACGGCCGCGCTCGCCACGATGATCGCCATCGCCGTCTACGTCCTCGCGGTGGTCGCGCGGCCGTACACGTGGTGGAAGCTGGTGTTGATCGGCGTGTCCGTCGTGGCGTACATCCTGATCTTCACGGTGCCGTTCAGCCAGAAGATGTTCCACCTCGATTCGTCCAATGCGGGCATGATGGCCGTCGCCGGTGTGTGCGCGGTGGTCGGCTGCGCAGCAGTGGAGGTCAGCAGTCGACTGTTGAAGGGACTGTCTGACCGACGCGCGAGCGCTTGACCTGGTCTAGGATGGCGCGCATGGATCTCAAGGGAATCGTTGACAAGGCCAAGGACGCACTGAAGTCGAACCCCGACCTCATCGAGAAGGGCGGCGACATGGTCGACAAGGCGACGGGCAACAAGTTCGCGTCGCAGGTCGACAAGGCGCAGGACGCTGCCCGCAAGGCGGTCGGTGCTCCGGAGAAGAACGACGACAAGTAGGTCAGACGCGGGGAGCTCGGGGGTGGCGGCGATACGCCGACACCGACGGCTCGCCGTCGACCCAGAAGCGCCACGGCCGATCGGCGGCCAGGCGCACTCCGACACGCGGCCCGGCGACGACATCGCCGGGCCGTTCGTCGTCTCCGGGCATGAGGTGGACGCCTGACGGATCGGTGACGTCGGAGCCGAGATCGGCTTTGGTGATGCCGAGCGCACGTGTGAGGTTGCCGGGACCGCGGGCGAGGAGATGATCGTCGACGTTGTTTCGTCGGGCCCGCGCCAGGCCGAGCCCGTCGACCACGCGTCCCGCACGGATCAGCACCGCGGAGCCCTGCCCCTCCGGGCTGGTGACGATGTTGGCGCAGTGATGACCGTGCATCTGATAGACGTACAGCCGCATCGGCGGGCCGTACATGATCTCCGAGCGAGGGGTCCGGGTGTACGCGTGCGACGCCGGGTCGTTCGGGCCGTCGTACGCCTCGACCTCGGTGATCAGCACCGACACGCCGTGGCCGACCAGTATGCGGTACAGCAGGTTACAGGCGTCGGCGCAGACGCTAGGCTCTGGGACCATGGCTAAGACCAGTGACTCCATCCATGTCGACCTCTCGCCCGAGGATACCTTCACCGCGGCGGCCGACCTGTCCCGCTACGACGACTGGCTCGTGATGCACGACGGCTGGCGCAGCGAGCTGCCGACCGCCGATCAGTTGGGCAAAGGCACCAAGGTGTCGTCCGTGATCAGCGTGAAAGGCGCTCGCGTCCGCTTCGCCTGGGAGATCGAGAAGTTCGACCGTCCCCGCGAAGTGGTCCTCAAGGGCAGCGGCAAGGGCGGCGTCAAAGCCAAGATCAATCTGACGATCGCGCCGGACGCCGACGGCTCCACCATCACCTTCCTCATCGACCTCGGCGGTCTCCCGATGATCGGGCCCGCGGGGAAGGCGGCCGCGATGGCGGTCAAGGGCGACATCGCGAAGTCGCTCGAGAAGTTCACGACGATCTTCGCCTGACCGGGGTTCGAGTGCAGATCGTGACTCGTATGCGGTCCAGAACTGCACTCAAGACGTTGCGGCGAGCCTGTGGACAACCGGGTTGGCGTGGCACGACGCGGCGTGCACACTTCGCGCATGGGGGACGAAGGCCAGCTCGCTTGGTTGATCGCGCACCAGGACGGCGTGGTGACGCGGAGACAGGTCTGCGACTGCGGGATGCCGCCGTCGTTCGTTCGCCGAAAGCTCAGGCGCGGTGAATGGATCGTGCGCTATCCGGGTGTCTACATCACGCACTCGGGCCCGTTGTCGTGGCGCCAGCGTGCCTGGTGTGCGCTGCTGGACGCCGCACCTGCTGCACTGAGCCACGAGTCCGCGTTGCGTGCATGCAGACCGGACTGCGGTGGCGACGACGGCGCGCCGATCCACATCGCCATAGCCGCTCATCGGCACACCACCGTTCGAGACGGGGTCGTCGTCCATCGACGTCACACCTTCGATGACGACGTGCACGCCGCCGGGATCCCTCCTCGGATACGGCTCGAGGAGGCCGTTCTCGACGTGGCGGCCGACTCCGCCTCGGTCATTGCGACCGTCGGTCATCTGAGTGAGTGGATCGGAGGCCGTCGCACCACGGCGGACCGTCTCCTCGCTGCGCTCGACCGACGAACTCGAATACCGCAGCGGACGCTCATCCACGACCTTCTCCTCGACCTGCGAGACGGGGCGTGCTCGGTCCTCGAGCACAATTACCTGACGAGGGTGGAGCGCGCGCACGGATTGCCCACACCGGAACGGCAGGCGCCGACCGAGGTCGGGAGGCGTGGCTTCCGAGACATGAAGTATCCGGAGTGGGGGCTCGTCATCGAACTCGACGGAAGAGCCTTCCACGAAAGTGCCGTCGACCGCGACCGCGACATGGAACGCGACCTCGACGCCGCCGTCGACGCGGACCTTCGGACGGTTCGCGCCGGCTGGGGCCAAGGATGCGTTCGCCCTTGCCAGACGGCCGTCAAAGTCGGTCGGCTGCTCAACAACCTCGGCTGGCAGGACCGAATCCATCCGTGCACGTCACCTCGATGCGTCGCTCGGTTTCAGATGTAGGTTGTGACCCGATAGGGGTCACAACC
>JASLJL010000474.1 GCA_030152405.1 Gordonia sp. (in: high G+C Gram-positive bacteria)
CGCAGCACCCCTCGCGGCGTCGCGTACTGCGCGTACGCGACCCACGGTCCGGACGCGATCTCCTCGGGGACCGTCAGCAGCACTCGTGAGCCGATCGGAGCAGCGGCGCGCGCGACTTGAGCCGGGACCTGCTTCGCGGTGCGCGGATCCGCGGGCGTGCACCCGGTCATGTCGCGCTCACACCAGTAGGCGGGCTGCACGTGGACGAACGTGTCGCCGGCCTGGACGGAGACCGTCGGCAGACGTTCGCCGTCGTCGGTCGTGACCAGGGCGACGGTGAGTCCCGCGATGAGGACGAGGACCGTCGCCACCGAGGCGGCGAGAATCGTCAGGGCCTTGCGGTCTCCGGGTTGCAGCACGTGTGAATCCTGTCGGTCGTTCGGTGGAATCGAGTATCAGCGAGCAGTGCGGCGTGTCGGCGCGCCGCTCGGGCCGGCCGCGGGCTGGGCCTGGAACGGCACCGTCGGCGCCGCGTGGTCGGGTCGGCGGCCGCCGAACCCCGGGATCAGGGTGGCGCCGCGGCTCGTCAGGATGGTCTGCACGAAGCCGATGCCGACGAGCACCGAGACGACGGTGAATCCGATCCACAGGGTGGTCGGCAGCACAACGCCGAGGCTCGCTCCCACGACCCAGCAGAGCTGCAGCACCGTCTCGGAACGACCGAACGCCGATGCGCGGGACTCCTCGGGGAGATCGTCCTGGATGGAGGAGTCCATGCAGACCTTGGCGATGGCGCTTGTCGCCGATCCGACGAAGCCCGCGACCACCACGAACAGCAGTGAGCCGAGGATCGCCGCCAACAGGCAGGCGACGAAGGTGGCGCCGGTCGCGAGGACCACGATCTTCGTCGGGTGCTTCAGTTCGAGTCGGGTTCCGATGCCGTTGCCGAGGAAGTTGCCGACACCGGCGGCCGCGCCGACGGCGCCGAGCATGAGCATCTGGTGCCAGCCCGAGCTGGTGGGCTGCGCCTTGGCGTAGAACGCGATGTACAGGGTGAGGAAGCCGGTGAGGATGCGGATGGTGCCGTTGCCCCACAAGCCCGTCACCACGGTCCGGCCCAGTGGTTGCCTCATCTTGGCGGCAAGCTCCCGCGAGAAGCTGCCCGCCTTGCCCGGCTCCTCCTCGGCGTCGGGACTGCCGCGGTAGGTGATCGTCGTCGGCACCTCGCCCTCGGTCGACTCGACCCAGGCGGGGATCTTCATGCAGAAGTAGGCGCCCGCCGCGGCCACGAGACACAGCCACACCATCGCGCCGGGAACGTGGAAGGGGAGCGCCTTGGCCAGCAGCATCTCGAGGAGGCCGGCGATCGCACCGCCCACCATCGTGCCCGCGACCAGGCCGAAGGTGGTCAGGCGGGAGTTCACTCGAACGAGGTCGATGCTCGGCGGCAGCACACGCGGCGCGACGGCGGATTTGAGCACGCCGAACGACTTCGACAGCACCATCAGGCCCAGCGCGGCCGGGTAGAGCACCCAAGGCTTGTACTCGAGCTGCATCTTGTCGGCGTTCCACGACGAGTTCACGATGATCAGGAGCCCGAGGACCACGCGCAGTCCGAACGTCGTCGCCATGGCGATGCGACGGCCGTGCTGCAGGCGGTCGAGGATCGGGCCGATCAGCGGCGCGATGAGAGCGAACGGCGCGATCGTGATCGCGAGATAGAGCCCGACGCTGACCTTCGACTCGCCCGTCGCAGCGGCGAAGAACAAGGTGTTGGCCAACGCGATGGCCATCGCCGCGTCGACGGCGGTGTTCGCGATCACCGGCAGGGTGAGCGCGGTGAGCCCGGACCGATCGGCGCCGTCGGCCGTCGCCGCGCGGTGCACCATCTGCGCGCCGCGCTCGGTGAAGTACTTGGAGCGTCGCGCCATCACGCGGACGACGGTGACCTTCTTCGGCGGGACGTACTCGGCGTCCTTGCGGCGACCGGATCGGCCCGCGTCGATCGCCTCGGTCTGCTCGTCGTACGGGTCGTCCTGCGGGGGGAGGGGCGGCAGGTGCGGATTGTGGGTGCGCGGTGGCAGATAACCGTTGCTCGCGGGACGCCCGGGCGGTGGTTCGCTCGCGCCGAACTGTTTGGTGGGTACACGAGGCGACCGGCGGGGCGCGTCCGCCGGGTAGTTGGCCTGACCGGGATGGGGCGCAGGCCGACGTTGCCGCCGGGCATGCGGGTCTGCCGGGTGCGGCGTCCCCTGCTGGGGACCACCGGGTTGGGGACGGGGCCGACCGCCTGCCCCGCGGTCGTCACGAGATCCACGGGTGTTCACACCATTGATTGTTCCTCATCGGTGCGACAACGGTGGGAACCGATTCCCCTGACGTGCGCTCAGCGGCCCGACTATTGCACACTGGACACGTGAGTGTTGCTTTCGAATCCCCTCGACTCGTCGACGCGACCGACGTCGCGCGTGCCGCACTGATCGCCGAAGGCGAGCAGCCGGGCGCGCACACCGGCGCCCGCGCCGAGGGCGACTACGCCGCCACCCACTACTTCGAAGCCGAGCTGCCCGGGTACCGCGGATGGCAGTGGTGCGTGGTCGTGGCCGGTGCGCCCGACTCGTCCGAGGTGACCGTCAGCGAGGTGGCACTGCTGCCGGGCGGCGGCGCGCTGCTGGCCCCCGACTGGGTGCCGTGGAACGAGCGCATCGCGCCGGGTGATCTGGGACCCGGCGACCAGCTCGCCGCACCGCTCGACGACCCTCGACTCGTCCCCGCTCAGATCGACACCGCGGATCTCAGTCCGCTCGACGCCGACGAGGTCGGCCAGGTGGACGCCGAGATCGGTCTCGGTCGCAAGCGTCTGCTGTCATTCGAGGGACGTACCGACGCCGCGTCCCGCTGGTTCGACGGCGAGTACGGTCCGGCGTCGCCCATGGCCCGCAATGCTCGCCACTCGTGTGGCACGTGCGGCTTCTATCTGCCGATCGCCGGGGCTCTGCACGCCGGTTTCGGCGTCTGCGCCAACGAGTTCGCGGCCGACGGGCACGTGGTGTCCGTCGAGTACGGATGCGGTGCGCACTCGGACGTGACCGAGCCCGCCGGGGCGGGCAGCCCGGCGTACGACGCATTCGACGACGGTGCGGTCGAGATCGTCGCGCGGACCGCGGCCGGTGCCCCGAACGCCTGAGCGACCCGAGCCCGACAGGTCGGCGGCCGATCCGTTCGGGACGGCCGCTCTGCGCGATGCGGCACTCCAGGCGTGGTCGTCGTCTCCCACCCGCCTGGCCGAGGACGCCGCGGCCGAACGCGAGCTGGCCGACGTGGGGTACCGGGGACGACTCCTGACTGAGATCGCCGCCAACGCGGCCGACGCCGCCGGGTCCGACGGCGTCCTTCTGATCCGACGCGACGGCGCCCGACTGCGGTTCGCGAACACCGGAGAACCCCTCACCCGCAGCGGGGTCGAGTCGTTGACCGCACTGCGGGTCTCCTCCAAGACGCACGACGCCGACCACGACACCGTTGGCCGATTCGGAGTCGGGTTCCGTGCCACCGCGTTCGCCGACCACGTCGTCGTCGCCTCCACCAGCGGTTCCATCGAGTTCAGCCGGGCCCGAACGGTGGACGCGACCGGTGCGTCCGATGTTCCGGTGCAACGCCTCGCATGGCCGGTCGACGCGACGCCGCCCACCGGATTCGCCACCGAAGTGACGATCGACGCGGGCGACGAGGCCGACTCGCTGTACGAGACGTTCGCCGACCAGGTGCCCGACCTGCTCCTGGAACTGCGGGCCCTCGGTGTCGTCGATCTCGACGGAGTCGTGTTCACCCGTCGAGTCGACGGCGACCGCATCGTCATCGAGCGCGACGGCACGCCGGTGCAGACGTGGCTCACGGCCACTGTCGACGGGACGTCGTGGATGGTTCCGATGCGCGAGGGACGCGTCGTGCCCGTCGAGGACGACGTGTTGCGCAGTCCGACCCAGACCGCGGTGCCGCTGACGCTGCCCGCGCGGGTGATCACCGACCTGCCGTTGACCTCCGACCGACGCGACGTGCATCCGGACGCCGACGTCGCGGCGGCCGCCCGTGGCTACACACGACTCGTGACGGCGGCGCCCGACGCCGACAAACACCTCCTCGTGCCGCGACCCTCCCTCGCCGTCGGCCGCGTGGAC
>JASLJL010000481.1 GCA_030152405.1 Gordonia sp. (in: high G+C Gram-positive bacteria)
GTCATCGAACCCTTCCAATCCAGCCTTCGGCTCCGGCTCGATGACCGAGTTCAACGACGCACTGCGTCGCGCGGTCACTCGCTACCCGAACCTGGCGGTGTACGACTGGGCGTCGGCCGCACGAGCGGGCATGTTCACCGACGGCATCCACTACACCGCGGCAGGCTACGCCGAGCGGAACCGACGCTTCGCCGACGCACTGGCCGCCGCGTACCCGACCGGCGGCGGCGTCGCTCCGACGCGACCGTGGATCGCCGGCTGACACGTCATCGACTTCTGAGGCGGGCGCATGAGGGTCCGCCGGACTCGTCCGTCTAGAGCGGGCAGGTGATGTTCGGGTCCTGCCGACCGCGGACGGCCTGGCGGAGTCCTTGCTCGACCGCATCCGCGTATAGCTTCTGACCAGGGCCGACGGGATGGACGCCGTCGCCTCCGAGGTACTGCTGACTGCCCGCGATCATGGAGCACCACGGAGCGAGATAGACGTTCGGACGGCGCTTCGCGTAGCGGATCAGCTGGTCCGCGGCCTGCGGGATCCCGTCGACCGGACCGTATGGGACCACCATGACGACCTTGCGGTCACGCCCGAGCATCTGCATGATGCGGTTCAACTCGCCGGGGAAGGCCTGGCCGTTGGTGCCGAATCCCAGCACGACGAACTCACGCATCTTGCCAGTGGCGATCAGGTCGGCCATGACCCCTTCACCGCCCGAGTAGTGGCGCGACACCTCGGCGTCGATGTAGATGCCGGGGAACCGTCGACGCAGCGCCTGCGAGGAGCCGAGCATCACCGAGTCGCCGACCGCGGTGATCTCCGGGCCGGACGGGACGTCGCGCGAGGGTTTGGGCGGCAGCACGACGGCGGGCGACTCGTTGGCTCGGCGCTGGATCTCGGCGAGTTCGTCGAGTCTCTGTTCGAGAGCCGACTTCGACGGGCTCGTTCCGAGCGCCGACCCGGCGAGCATGACGACCGCGAGGACGGCCGCGATTCCGGCGAGCGGTGCGACACGTCGTGCACCTCCACCAAGTGCCGTGAGAACTCCGCGGAAGCCCAGGCGACGGAACGGCGTCTCGATCCATCGGTACGACAGTTCGGACAGTGCCACGCTCAATACTGCCGCGATGAGGCCGATGACCCACGTGGGCGCGGTGTCGGTGGCGTCGTCTCCGCTGCCGTTGATCAGTTCACGCACGAAGATGAACGCGGGCCAGTGCCACAGATAGAGGCTGAATGAGCGTTCGCCGAACCACCGGAGGCCCCGGACGCTGAGCAGCTTCGGGACGGGCCCATCTTCGCGAACCGCATTGTGCACGAGCACGGTGGTGAGCAGACATGCGACGAGCAGCCCGCCGCGATAGGTGGCCGACGCGGTGTCGGGCAGGACGAAGAGCATGACGACCAGGCCGGCGAGGGCGACCGGCGCACCCACGGCGCCCAAGGCGCGAGCCGCGCGGGGCCGGCGGAGCGGCCACGAATCAGGCGCGTCGGGCGCGGGTGCGGTGATGACCAGCGCCAGCGCGACGCCCGCGAGCAGCCCGAACAGATGAGTGTCGCTGCCGAAGTACACCCGGCTGGGGTCGGTGTCGGGTCGGTAGAGCAGCGCCATCGCCGCTGCCGACGCCAGCCCGAGCACCGTGGCGAGGCCGGCGGCGATCAGCAGTCGGCGACGCCGCGGAAACTGACGGGTGACCGCCATGACGCCGAGGAACACCAGCGGCCAGAAGACGTAGAACTGCTCCTCGATCGCAAGCGACCAGTAGTGCATGAAGATCCGCGGCGTCGTCTCCGCGAAGTAGCTCTGCGACTGCGCGATCTGCACCCAGTTGTTGACGAAGAACAACGAACTGAAGAACTGTTCCTTCAGTTTGACGGCGACGTCGCCGCCGATCAGGCCGGCTGTCGCCGTCGCCACCACCATCACCGTCACCGACGCCGGCAGGATGCGTCGCGCTCGGCGAGTCCAGAACCCGTCGAGCGACACGCGCCCGCCCGACCCGAACTCGCGCACCAGAAGCGAGGTGATGAGGAAGCCGGAGAGCACGAAGAAGATGTCGACGCCCAGATATCCGCCGCGCATCGCGTCGCCGAACAGGTGATAGATCACCACGGAGAGGACAGCGATGCCACGCAGTCCATCGAGGGCAGGCGCTCGGCGGATCCGGCCGGGTTTCAGTGGCGGCGTCGATGTCGCCGTCGGTTCGACCTCGCCGGCGACGGGCGGTGCCACCGTCGCGGTGAGATCGACGATCTCCTCGACGACCGGATCGGCCGGGGCCGGGTCGTCGGTCTGCTCCGGCGCGGTGGGACTCTCGGGCAGCAGAGTCTCTTCCACCACGGCGATGGCCTCGGGCGCCGTGAGGTCTACCGGCTCCTCGACGACCGGGTCAGCCGGGACCTCCAGGACCGCCTCCGGGACGGCGTCGCTCTCGGGCAGGGTTTCTTCCACCACTGCGACGGCACCCGGCGCCGCGAGATCGATCGGCTCTTCGACGAGGCGCGCGCGTCGAACCCGCGCCGCCTGTGTGGGGCGGTCTGCGAGGGTTCCGGTCATCGGACGCACTCCTCCCACGACGCGTGGGCGATGAGCGGTGCGAACACGCCGACCAGCATAACGACGCCCTCGGCGGCGGTCTGATCAGACGACACCGCACCGGGTGCGGCGAAGCGCACACTCCGGACGTCGGCCGAAGCACTGCTGCTAAACTCACGTTTTGCGATCCAGGCACCTGCCAGGGAAAACGCGGTGCCCGGCGTCGTCCGGCCTGTTCCCGCGGCAGACCAGCGGCAGAGCTTCGAGAGTGATGGAAGCCATGCCGACGTACGAACGGGAGACGACGATGGGGCAACCGTCAACGCGTGTTGACCAGTCGTCCGTCCCCTCTACGGCTTCGTCGTATCGTTCCGACCTGGACGGTTTGCGCGGTATCGCGATCGCCCTCGTCGCCTGCTTCCACGTGTGGTTCGGACGGGTCTCGGGCGGCGTCGACGTGTTCCTCACCCTGTCCGGGTACTTCTTCATCGGGTCGCTGGTCCGGCACACCATCCACAGTCAGTCGAGCCTGATCGGGTTCGGCGAGACGATCAGCCCGTGGCCGCGGCTCAAGCGCCTGCTCCGTCGTCTCCTGCCCGCCCTGTACACGGTGCTGATCGGCGTCGCCGTCCTCACCGTGGTGGTGATCGCGCAGACGCGGTGGGCCAACATCGGTCGCGAGACGGTCGCGAGCGCCCTCTACTTCCAGAACTATCACCTGGCACGGAACTCGCAGGACTATCTCGCCGCGAGTTCGGCGAACAGTCCCCTGCAACACCTGTGGTCGATGTCCATGCAGGGCCAGTTCTTCGTCGGCGCGCTGATTGTGCTGCTTCTCGTGGCGGGTGTCATCAAGCTCGTCGGCACGCGGTTCGCCGCGGTCCAGCGTCCCGGCGTCATCCGCCTGATCTTCGGCGTGCTGATCGGCGGCGTCGCCGTCGCGTCGTTCGTGTGGGCGCAGCACCGTCTGCACATCGATCAGCCCTACAACTACTACGACACCCTGTCCCGGCTGTGGGAACCGCTGGTCGGTGGTCTCCTCGCCATCTGGATGCCGTCGTGGCGGGTGTCGACGCGGATCCGGAGCGCGGTCGCAGTCGCCGCGCTGCTGGTGATCGCCTCCTGCGGCTGGTGGATCGACGGTGTGGCCGAGTACCCGGCGGCCCTCGCGTGGGTTCCGGTCGGCTCCACGCTATTGATCATCTGGTCGGGCCATGTCGCGGCGGATCAACCGCGACCGCTGGTGAATCGTCTCCTGGCCGGGCACCGTGCGGTGTGGCTCGGCAGTCTGTCGTACTCGCTCTACCTGATCCACTGGCCGCTGCTCATCTTCTATCTGACGTGGCGGGGGACCGACCACGCGAACGTCGTCGAGGGCACCGGGATCCTCGCCGTCTCGCTCGGACTGTCGTGGCTGATGAAGCGGTACATCGAGGATCCGATGCGCGGCGGCGGACGATCGTCGATGACTCACGTCCACTGGCCGTCGCACCCGCGGATCACGTATCCGGCGATCGTGGCCGCGATCCTCGTGGTCGCGTCAGCCGGGACCGCGGGCGCGATCACCGCGTGGGATCGCCACATGGCCGGCGTCCACGTCGACACCGCCGACCTCGATCCGACGTTCTACCCCGGCGCGCGGGCGTTGCTGGACGGCGTTCCGGTCCCCGCGCTCGACCCGCAGCCCACCCCGCTCGCCGCGGCGAGCGATCTCCCGCAGACCTATTTCGACGGCGTCATGGCCGAGATGGACGTGACGACACCCGCCGTCGGCGTGTACGGCGACCCGCACGGCACGAAGACCATCGCTCTCGCAGGCGGCTCGCACACCGAGATGTGGTTGAGCGCGCTCGACGCGATCGCCAAGCGCAACGGCATCAAGATCGTCACCTACGTCAAGCGCGGGTGCCCGATCACCACCGACGAGAACCCGGCGTACCTCGAACGCGTCCCCTACCCCGAGTGCTACACGTGGAATCGCGAGGTGATGGCCGAGCTGCTCACGACCAGGCCGGACGCCGTCGTCACGAACTCGACGCGTCCAGCGGAGGCGGGCCCCGGCGACTTCGTCCCCGAGGGGTACACCTCGGCCTTCAAGCAGCTCACCGACGCCGGGATCCCGGTGGTCGGCATCCGTGACACTCCGTGGCCGCACAACGACCAGGGCCCGATCGACACTCCGCAGTGCCTGTCCGCGGGCGGCAACGCGCAGTCGTGCGGCACCGAACGGGCGAGTGCGCTGAGCGACGTCGACCCGGCGCGGATCTATGCGGCGAAGAATCCGTTGTTCTACGCCTTGGACCTGACCGACGGCGTCTGCACGGACGACTTCTGCCCGGCGATCGTCGGCAACATCATGGTGTACCGCGATCCGCACCATCTGACTCAGACGTACGTCCGGACTCTCACCGCGGAGTTGCAGCGGCAGTTGGGGACGGCGCTCCCCTGGACCGCGGCGGTCGCCGTACCCCGCTGACGGGTTCAGGCGTCCGAGGGACGCTCACCGCCTCACGCGCGGACCGTCTCCGGATCGCTGCCGTCCCAGCATTCGACTCCGGTGAGTCCGGGGATGTCGTCGCGGTGGAACACCGGGTCGACGCCGCGGGCCCGCTGTGCCGAGTAGTTCTTCAGCAGCAGCACCGCGACCCCGCCGATCGCGAACAGGCCGACCACGTTCACTGTCGCCATCACGGACGAGAAGAGGTCTGCGAGGTTCCAGACCAGCGAGACCTTAGCGATCGCACCGAAGAACACGAATCCCACGACGACGATCCGGAACACGTTGAGCACCCACCGTCGCTGGGTGAAGAAGGCGATGTTGGTCTCGCCGTAGTAGTAGTTGCCGATCACCGAGCTGAACGCGAGGAAGAACAGGATCACCGCCAGCAGCGGGCCGGCCCACGACCCGATGTGTTGTGCGAGTGCGGTCTGCGTGAGCTGGACGCCTTCGACGTCGCTTCCGTAGTCGGGGTCGGAGAGCAGGATGATGAACGCGGTGGCAGAGCACACCACGAGCGTGTCGAAGTACACGCCGAGCGTCTGGACCAGCCCCTGCTTCACCGGATGTGAGACGGCGGCGGTGGCCGCGGCATTGGGCGTCGAGCCCATGCCCGCCTCGTTGGAGAACAGGCCGCGCCGCATGCCCTGCATGATGGCGGCCCACACGCCGCCTCCGACGAACTCCCGCCAGCCGAATGCCGACTCGACGATGTCGCGGACCACGCCGGGCAACTCGGTGAGGTTCAGGACCACGACGACCAGCGCGAGTCCGACGTACAACACGGCCATCGCCGGAACCAACACCTGCGACACTCCGGAGATGCGGTGCACTCCGCCGAAGATCACCGCAGCGGTCAGGAGTGCGAGCACCGCGCCGACCAGGTACGGAATCCAGTCCGCGTCAGCATCGAGCGCGAGGTCCACCGCCGACGTGATCGAGTTGGACTGCACCGCGTTGAAAACGAAGCCGTAGGTGAACGTGATCGCCAGGGCGAAGACGAACGCCATCGTGATGCCGACCTTGCGATTCTTGATGCCGCGGCTCAAGTAGTAGGCAGGGCCGCCGCGGTAGTCCGCGCCGTCGCGAACCTTGTACAGCTGCCCGAGCGTCGATTCGATGAAGGCCGTCGCACCGCCGATGATCGCCAGCACCCACATCCAGAACACCGCGCCCGGTCCGCCGATCGTGAGCGCCACCGCGACGCCTGCGACGTTGCCCGTGCCGACCCGCGACGCGGCGGAGATGCAGAAAGCGCGGAACGCGGAGATCTGGGCGCCGCCCTCTTTCCCTGTCGGCGGCCGCTCCTTGATGGCGCGAGCCATCTCCGGCGCCATCCGGACCTGAACCACCGCGGTCCGGATCCCCCACCACAGGCCGGCCCCGACGAGGAGGACGATCAACACGTACCCGTACTTGTCGTTCAACCAGACGACTGCACTGTCGAGGGAATCCATTGGTCGGAGTCTAATGCCGGTGCTCGCCTGCGGCGGATTCCGGATGCGAGCGACGTCAGCAATCCTCGACCGAACAGCTTCCGGGCCGGCAGATCGAGCCCCGATCGCCGAGAGCCGGTACTAGGCCAGGTCATCAGTCAGTCGACCGCCGGGCACGACCATGCGATCGGTTGTCCCGAGGACTGTTGGGGAGGAAGCTGATCACATGCCTGTCTCCGAACTCCTCCGCCTCGGCAGCGCCCACGCGATCGTCCGCTGGGGTACGCCGGTGCTGCACGAACCGGCTCGGCCGGTCACCGACTTCGGCGCCGACCTGCAAAGACTCTTGGCAGACATGTTCGCCACCAATGCCGCGGCGGAGGGTGCGGGCCTCGCCGCACAGCAGATCGGCGTCGACCTAGCTGCGTTCATCTACGACTGCGCTGACGAGAACGGAGCCCGACGAGCAGGGGTGGTGTGCAACCCCGAGATCGAACTTTCCAAAGGGCCCGAACGCCGACTCGTCGACTACGGCGAGGGGTGCCTGTCCCTTCCCGGCGCGTACGCCGACCTCGCGCGACCAGAGTTCTCAACGTGTCGGGGGCAGGACCAGTACGGAGATCCGGTCGAGATTACTGCTGGCGGAACTCTCGGCCGGTGCCTCCAGCACGAGACCGATCACATCAACGGCATGGTCTTTGGTGACAGGCTCCCGAACCGGAAGCGCCGGAAGCTCTACGCAGACCATGCGATCGTCGCCGAGCAGTATGGGGATCACTGGCCGGCGCTCCCATAGTCCACTCCGAACGGATGACACCGGTCGGACGATCCCGTCGACCTTGCGACCACGCGCGTGGTGGGTTGGGGGCAGAAGCTCCTGATCGGGAATCTTCAGACAGAGAACTGGCTTGTCGGGGATTCCACCGGTCAGAGTCCGGTGCCGATGCCTGATGAATCTGCGCGTTACCTGGACCTGCAGGCGTCAGGCGAGCACGTT
>JASLJL010000513.1 GCA_030152405.1 Gordonia sp. (in: high G+C Gram-positive bacteria)
GAGGTCGGCACACCGAGTGGGAAGCCGACCTCAGCAGAGGCGTACCCCGGCCACTGTCACCATCACGGTTGCGGCTCCACGACGACGCAGACCTCCACCACGGAGACGGAGACCACGGAGACGGAGACCACCTCCTCGACGTCGACGACAGAGTCGACGAACACCGGGACGAAGCCGTCAACGTCCACCGGCGACCCGGGTCCGACGCACACGTTCACCAGTGATCGGACGCCGCCGAAGACCACGCCGACAATCGGCCCGAAGCCCACGAAGAAGCGACCCCACACTCGGGTCCCTTCCGCGGCCGTTCCCTCGGTCAGCTCGACGCCGCACCCCGGCAAGCACACTCGTAAGCGGACCGCCGAGTCCCCGTCGACCTCCACCAGCAGCGCCCCGGCCGCCGTCCCCGGCGGCGACGCAGGCGGACCGCCCGCCGACACGGCCGCACTGCCCGCCGGACCCGCAACGGCGTCCGCAGGCCAGTACCTGGCTGCAGCCGGAGGAGTCGGCGGCGTGCTCGCCGTCGGCACCGCTGCCGGCGCCATGAGTCTGCGATCAGCGCGAGCCGGACGTGTCCGCCTCAATGCAGCACGAGCCGAGTTCCTGTCGCCTCCCCTACGATGACAGGGATGTCTGACAACGGCGACGCAACCAGGCCCCGCCGCTCGCACCGGCGAGTTCACGCGGCGGTCGACGCAGTGCTCGACGTCGCAGCCCAGAAGCACGCGGGAACGCTCCTGCAGATCGTCACCGCCGTCGGCGAGAGCCGTGGACGTCCCGTCGCGGTGGCCGTCGATGATCTGGCGCCCGGTGTGTGGGGCCAGCGCCGCGAGTACGACGACCACGACGTGATCGTCCTCGCCCGGTCTCTGCCCAGCGAGGCCCGCACCCTGGCGCATGAGCTCGGCCACGTCGTCTTCCGCCACCCGGGGACGTCGGCCGATGCAGCCGCGGTCGCCGCCGACGACGACCTGGTCGCCTACATGCTGCGCGGCGAGGAGCCCGACGAGACCGTCACGACGTCCGCTGAAGACCTCGAGCTGCAGGAATGGGAGGCCGAGGCGTTCGCGGCCCGCCTCCTGCAACGACTCGGCCAACTCGACCGACGGCACTCGCTCCGTCCTCTGCTGCGGTACGACGAGGCTCTCGGATGACCTGGGCCACCTGGATCATCGCAGTACTCTGCTCGGCCGCCGTCGGATCGCGCATCGGCCGACTCACCGTCCGCCCGCCGTCGTTGGCTCGCAGCTCGGTCGTGATCGCGGCGGTGGCGATCGCGGCCGCCGCGACGGTGCGGACGCCGACACTCAGCGTGATCATCGGTCCGGCCGGAAGCACCTGGCCGACACTGATCTTCGTCGCGTGCTGGGTCGTGATCGCCGCTGCGACGGCTGTCATCGCCGCGGCGGCCTGGCCGCCGATCGACCGTCACGCGATCGTGTGGGTGACGGCGGTCGCCTGCCTGGTGACGGCGGCCGACGTCGCCGCACTCCTCCTCACCGAGGAGGTGGCCGTCGGTTCGCTGTTCGTGATCGTCGCCGGGCTGTTCTCACTCGCGGTGGGCGTCCGATACACCGCATGGCATTCACTCGGCCGTGCCATCGCCCTGTATCTCGTCGGCATCGCCGTGGTGGTGGTGCTGTTCGGCGTTGACATCAACAGCACCGATCCCGCCTCCGCCTGGTGGGCAGTCGCGATCATCATCCTGAGCATGGCCTGCTGCTCGGTGATGATCGAATCGTGGGTTCTCGCCCGCGTGGATCTGCGCACGACGCGTGCGCTCTCGGACTTCCTGCTCACCGCGCATCCGGAGCTCGCCGCGGCCGACTACACGTCGGCGACCCCTGTTCTGCGCGCGGACGATCGGGTGTCGCAGATCCTGGACGGCCTGTACCTCCACGCAGGCGCCGGGGTGATCATCGTCGAGATCGACGACGTGGACGCGTTGTCGCCGGCCGAACGTGCCCGGCAGATCGGCGCGTGGCTGCACGACACCGAGACGACCCCGATCGACCCCGACGTGCTGACCACACCCGACGCGCTCTCCGACCGCACCTGGGTGCGACTCATCGCCCGAGAGTTCAATCGCGCTCAGCGGTGACGCGCGTGCGGCTTCGGCGGTCGGTCGGAGACGACGCCGTAGAACGTGACGCCGTTCCATTCGATCGTCGAGAACCAGTCGACGTTCCAGCCCTCGACGAACCAGTCGCGTAGTCGGGGCGAACCGGTCCAGGCGTAGAACGGACGCTCGCGCTCAGCGCAGAACCGCTCGCACGGCTCCATCATGTCCAGCACCAGCGTCCCGCCGCGCAGTCCCGGCCGAACAGCCGTGAACGCACAGTTGACGGCATCGGACTCCGGCACGGGCAACGGGTGGGTGGTCCACAGTTCGAGGAGTCGTTCGCGCAGGCCCGGAGTCGCCGCGGCCACCGAGACGTCATCGACGGTGAGGGGCGCGGATCCGTCGGGCGACAGATCGACGTCGTGCGGCTGCCAGGCGACGATTCCGGCGAGATCACCGCTGTCGTCACGCGCGCCGACCACACAGCCGACGTCGAGCAGCGGGCGCAGGATCAGTTCGGCGAGCCACTCGCGTTTCGACCTGTCGTCGGCGTGGCCGCCGAGGAGCCAGCGATACAGCGGGATGTCACGAAC